>JBFYPW010000158.1:0-3007 GCA_041303115.1 Flavobacterium sp. | reverse complement strand
AACGATATTGTGCTAAAATGTCATAATATTCTTGTTCTACAGTGTGATATATAGATGAAATATGTTTGTATTTATTATTTTTATTAGGTTCATAAACCGATTTTAAAGCACCAAAAAAGGTTGTATAGGAATCTTTTTCTTGACCTTCATACTGAATTAATAAAGCAATTGGCTCGCTAATCGTACCAAAATTAGTTTGACGAGAAGTTGGTTGAAAATTATAATTATTTTGTGAAATATTTCCTAAGAAGCTAAAATTCCATTTGGTGTTTAAATTGAAATTAAACAGCGATTGCACATCTAAAAATGATGGGTTAAAATTAGCAGATTGCGTTTCCTGGCTATTAACCAAAAGTGCATTATTTCTGTAACGTATTCCAGTGATATTACTCCATTTTTGATTTTTCGATACACCTTCAGCAAAAATACTTCCACCTAAAAAACTAGCTTCTAAACCCGCATGAAATGTTTTAGGATTTCGATACGCAATATCTAATACAGAAGCTAATTTATCGCCATATTTGGCTTGAAATCCACCTGCGTAAAAATCAATATTTTGTACCATGTCGGTATTGGTAAAACTCAAGCCCTCTTGCTGCCCAGAACGAACTAAAAACGGACGATACACTTCAATTTCATTTACATATACTAGGTTTTCATCGTAATTACCACCGCGTACGGCATAGGAAGTACTTAATTCATTGTTTGAATACACACCAGGTAATGTTTTAATCAAATTTTCAACACCTGCATTTCCTCCAGGAATTCGTCTTAATAAAACAGGAGAAAGCGCTGTGGCTCCATTAATTTTTCTGTTTTTACCTGATATTACTACGGTTTCAATTACTTCATTAATAGTTCCTAAAATCGGATTCCATTCAAAATCTTCATTAGGTTTTAAATTGACTTTATACGTGGATTTTTTATATGACGAATTGAAATAAGAAATAGTAATTTCGACATTTGCAGGAATTTCTAATTCGTAAAAACCATTTTTATTGGTGATGGTATTGGAAGTTGATGTACTTACCGAAACATTTTCAATGGGCAACTGCTTTTCATTTAAAACAATCCCTTTAATTCTGGCTTTTTGAGCAAACGAAAAGGTAGAAATAAATATAAAAAACAGAATAATTCGAAATAACTTACAATGTATAAGCATACTTAATATATAAAATTTGATGTAAATATGGCTGTATTATCCAATTTATCCGTAACCACAATTTTAATGGTATTGTTTCCTGAAATTACTTTACCATCTTCAAAATTATGAATTAATTTTTTGGTTTTATAATCGTATTCCATTAAAATCCATTGATCATTTAAATAGGCGTTGTAACTATCAATACCTGAAAGTACGTCGTTAATAGACACACTTAACGTTTTTAATTTAGAAATATTGCTGTTTTCAATAAAATTAGGATTGTAAATTCGAGGTGGCACATTATCAATACCTACTTTATACTTTCCAAATGATTTTACTTTAGCAGCTATTTTTGTTCCTTTTTTGAAAGATGAATTGTACTCTAACTTATATCCCGAAACGGTACCTATAAAAGCTTTTTTTCTATCTTCTTCAGATAAATCTGACATATCCATAGTTAATGTAAATGCATTTTGTATGGCTTCAGAATTATTTTCTATATCTAAAACGCCATCTTTCTCTAAAATATTTAAAGTAGCATTTTCATATAAAGCATTCGGCGGAAAGTAAACTGCTGTTTTATCAAATTCAAAATTATATTCCGATTTGTGCTTTATAAAATAGTTTTCTTTTACTACTGGTTTTGATGTTTCAGAAAATTGAACTGCTTTTTCAAAAGAAATTGGAACATTCACTACAGTGGCGTTTCCGTGAAAATCAGAAACTACAATTTTATAAGTATAATTTACATTTGGTTTAATATCTATAAAACCATTTTTAGTATTCCCGTTTACTATAGATAAAGGATAACTTTCCTTGATAAATAATTTTTGAAAGCGTTGCTTTAGTTTTTTATACGTTTTAAAATCAATAAAATAATTTATATGTTTCGATTCATCAAAAGCAAACGTTTCGAATTCGTATTTAAAATTTGACGAACCGTTTAAAAAACTTTCAACTTTATAAATCCCGTTTTTATTGTAATTATTGGTTGATATATCATACGAATTCAGTGCAAAACCAATTTTTCCACTGGCTACGACTTTTGTAGCTAAAAAAGTACCGTCTACTTGTTTTTGTAACGACAAACTAACTGAATTTCTGCTTTTATTTACTGATATTGAATCATTTGCAGGATACACCATTAAACTGGAAATCACAGGATTTGTTTGGTCTTTAATCAATTTATTCATTCCAAAAGCCATTGGATTGATAATTTTTTCTGACGCTGTATCTCTAAATTCAAAATGCAAATGGGGTCCGCCACTGCCTCCAGAATTACCAGACAAAGCAATAATTTCAGATTGTGTAACTTTTATGTTGCTGGGATATAATTCTACTTCAAAACTTTTCTGACGGTATTGTTGTTCTTTTACGTACGCTTCAATTTTATCGCTAAACTTCTGCAAATGCCCATAAACGGTAGTGTACCCATTCGGATGGACAATATATAACGCTTTTCCATAACCAAACGGCGATACTTTAATTCGTACAACCATTCCGTCAGCAGCAGCGTATACAGGTAATCCTTCAATATTATTGGTGCGAATATCTAACCCTGAATGAAAATGATTGGAACGTAATTCACCAAAAGTACCTGATAAATTTATAGAAATATCTAAAGGAGAACGAAAGTAATCCGTTGGATATTGCGCAAAAACTAAGTGGCTTATAAAAAATAATATATAGAATGACTTCCGCATACTGATTCTGATTTGTGCTAAAATAGTAAATTCAGAGGCAACAGCAAAAACTAAATTCAATTTCGGTCTAATTTTTTACTTTTTTGAAACACAGATTATAGAAATTTTAAAAATTAGTACAATCTATGTTGTAAATAACTGATGATAAATTGGTTGATAT
>JBFYPW010000157.1:0-3101 GCA_041303115.1 Flavobacterium sp. | reverse complement strand
AGGTCGAGGTCGCGGGTTCGAGCCCCGTTTTTCGCTCAAAAATAAAAATACCAATTATTGTGTTTACACAATATAATGCTTGAGAATAACTTTAATTAATTTTTTCTAAAAATTAGCTAAAAAATTCAAAAAGCAGGCATGCTTGAGTGGTGGAATTGGTAGACACGCTGGACTTAAAATCCAGTGGGTAGTAATGCCCGTGCGGGTTCAAGTCCCGCCTTGAGTACTAAAAGCTTCAAACTATGTTTGGAGCTTTTTTTGTTTAAAATAATATTAAACTATTATTATACCTTATATAAAATGGCAACTTTTGTAATCAGCAAAAAACCCAGCGGACATTACAAATACGAATTAACTTCTCGTAGAGGAAAAACCATTTTTATTAGTAATGCATTTGAATTACGATTTGAATGTGAAGAAGAAATTGAAGTACTAAAAAAATCAATAGAACAATTGTTTTTTATGCGATTTCGTTCGCCTGCAGGCAAATTTTACTTTAAAATCATTTTAAACGATAAAGAAGTAGCTGTTAGCAGAAAGTATGCTACCCAATTAATGTTAGAAAAAGGCATCAATGAAATATTAAAATACGGTGCAAAAGCCGAATATTTAGATTTTTCCAAATCACTTGATGTTTTTCCACCAGCGGAAGATGTTTTTGGATAACTAATAATTGTTTCGGAAATACTCACAAAGTTACATCAAGATACAAAGACATTTCATCCAATCAACTTTTTACAACATTTGTCACCCTGAAAGGGTTTCACATAATCTATTTCACCTGTCAGTAATAAAAGGAGATGCTTTCAGCATGGCAAGTTTGTGCGTATGAATTTTAATTCATTTCAAAACAATCAAATCAGTTCGTTCACTTTTGAGCAAAAAAAATCCCGACTTAGTCGGGATTGATCTCTTTTCGAAAAGAAGGTCAAATATTATTTTTTAACTTCTTCTTTAACTTCTTCAGTTTTTGTAGCAGCGCTATCTGTAGTAACAGCAGCAGAGTCAGTAGAAACAGCAGCAGAATCAGTAGAAACCATAGCAGAATCTACTGATGTAGCAGTAGAATCAGCAGTAGCTTCTCCTTCAGCTTTTTTGTTACAAGAAACTAATACAGCAGCAACGAATGCCAAACTTAAAACAACTTTTTTCATCTTAATTTTATTATAAAGGTTAATTATTTATGAAGCAAAGATATAAAAAAAATTAAATGTCAAATACTTTTTTCAATTTTTTTTCAATTATTTTTCAATTCTTGCACTATTCATACTGTGAAGCATAGAAAATAACTACAATCTTCCTTTGTTTTTAGGTGTATTAGGCTGATTATAAATGATTTTCATTTCTTCAATTAAATTTTTAGCACCCGCATATTTATCTATAATAAATAGAATATATCGTGTATCTACCATAATATTTCTACAAATTTCTGGAGAATAATAGACATCACTCATTGTGCCTTCCCAAACTCTGTCAAAATTTAGCCCAATTAAGTTTCCATTAGCATCAATAGCTGGACTTCCAGAATTTCCTCCAGTGGTATGATTTGTAGCAATAAAAGCAACTGGCATTTTACCATTATCGGCATATTTACCGTAATCTTTAGTATTATACAAATCGATTAATTTTTGCGGTACGTCAAATTCATAATCTCCAGGCACGTATTTTTCCATTACACCATCTAAATATGTAAAGGGAGAATATACAACTGCATCGCTTGGCTTGTATCCTTTTACTTTTCCATACGTTACACGCAAAGTAGAATTAGCATCAGGGAAAATTCTTGCCGATTTTGGACTTAACTCTAAAATGGCTTTCATATAGGTGCGTTGTGTAGCCATATTTTTCAAGTTAATCTCGTCATATTTTGGTGCTACGTTTTTATTATATGCTTCTGCAAGCGTTTTCACAAAAGCAAATCCTTTATCTTGATTTAATCGTTCTAAAACCGTTTTCGCATCTCCAGATAATACTTCTTTTAAACCTGCATAAGAAGTTAATTTTGAAGTTGTAAAAATAGTTGTAGCCAATTGAGTTGCATCTATTCCTTTTACACTTTCAGGTAAAAATTGTTGCGGCGATTTTTTACTATAAATAGCTATTAATTTTTCGAACACTTTTTCGTCAACTTGAGCATTGAAATCTTTGTATAAAGGTTCAAAAGCTTCAATTAAATTCTTTTTTCTATCATTAAATGCTTGTTCACCTTTTGAATTATACACTTGCTCTAATTGAAACAAACGGTAGCCAAAAGATAAAATTTCAGTATTTCTTAAAACTACTTCGGTATAATAATCTCTTGCAATAGCATACTCTTTAATAGCAGCGTAATTTGTTGCGAAATCAGATAATAAATTTCCATATTCTGCTTGTTTTCCAGCTTTGATAATTTTATCTGTTAATTCTTTTTCAAAAACTTGCTTTGCACCTACTGCATTGGCTTTAATTAAACCTTTGCGCTCACCAATCCATTTTTTCCAATAATTGGCTACTCCTGCATATTTTGAAGCATATTGAATTTTTATCGCTTGGTCTTTTCTCATAAAACCATCTTGTACTTTTAAAGCCGCATCACGCACTTCAATTCGAGCTGGGTTTAAATCGTTTACCATTTGCTCCACAGCATAAGATGGTAAATATTCTGTAGTTCTACCAGGATAACCCATTACCATTGTAAAATCGTTTTCTTGGATTCCTTTTGCAGAAACCGGGAAAAAATGTTTAGGTGTGTAGGGCACATTGTCTTTTGAATACGCTGCTGGACGATTGTTTTTATCCGCATAGACTCTGAACAAAGAAAAATCTCCCGTATGACGTGGCCAAACCCAATTGTCAGTATCCGAACCAAATTTTCCTATAGAACTTGGTGGCGCACCTACTAATCGAATGTCTTTAAAGTTTTCTGTAACGAATAATAAATATTGATTTCCATCATAAAAAGATCGTACTAAAACATCTTGCCAAGCTTCTCTTGCATACGATTTGTTTAATACTGCAATATTTTCTTGAATTTTCTTTTGTTTTTCAACTTCTGAAGTTAAACCCGCTACGCCTTCAAATACTTTTGTGGTTACATCATCTATTTTCACAATAAAAGTAAC
>JBFYPW010000156.1:0-3311 GCA_041303115.1 Flavobacterium sp. | reverse complement strand
AACGGCTGTGGTTTTATTGCATGGTTTTTTGGAAAATCAATCGATGTGGAAAGCGTTTATTCCTGAATTGGTTAAAAAACACCGCATCATCACTATCGATTTATTAGGTCATGGTGAAACAGAATGTCTAGGTTATGTCCACACGATGGAAGACCAAGCCGATATGGTGCATCATGTGTTGCACGAATTAAAAATCAGAAAAGCGGTTTTGATTGGACATTCGATGGGCGGTTATGTAGCATTAGCTTTCGCCGAATTGTATCCCGATAATGTCAAGGGAATTGTGTTGCAAAACTCCACTTCAAGAGCTGATAGCGACGAACGAAAAGCAAATCGTGACCGTGCTATTGTGGCGGTGAAGCAAAATTATTCGGCTTTCATTCGCATGAGTATTGCTAATTTATTTAGTGAAGACAATCGTGAACGTCTAGCGGATATTATCGAAGAAGTGAAATTAGAAGCTTTAAAAACGCCACTTCAAGGTATTGTTTCGTCATTAGAAGGTATGAAAATTAGAAAAGACCGCGAAGTTATTTTGCATTTTGCGCCTTATCCAATTCAATTAATTTTAGGCAAAAAAGATCCGGTTTTAAATTACATTGAAAATATAGAACAAATCGAAGGTACACAAGTGCAACTCACCACTTTTGAAGATGGTCACATGAGTCATTTTGAAAATCAAAAGGAATTATTAGCGATTTTGAGTGGATTTTTGAAAAAGGTTTAGTTATTTAACCGCAAAGCACGCAAAGTTTTTTCGCAAAGTTCGCAAATAATCAAAGCCATAAATTTCAGAGGTTCGCAGGATTTTAAATCTGTTGAAATCCTTTAATCCGTGGCAATCTAATTTTTATTTAATTATTAATCAACTCAATAGCTTTCTCTAATAATTCATCTTTTCCTGAGCGAACTCCATTTATTGTTGGTTCCAATTTCACATCTGGAATGATGCCTATACGTTGCGTTTCTGAACCATCTGGATTTAAAACACCAATTCCTGAAATGTAAGTAAAAATATTTCCCGGCAAAGTAATTCCTGAAACGTTCCCATCAGCGCCAGCCGTTGTACTTCCTAATACTTTTGCATTTGGTGCTACACGTAATGCCATTGCAGTATATTCCGCTTGACTTTGGGTTTCTTCATTAACTAATATAATTACTTTTCCTTTAAAAGCATCTTTATTTTTACCGCCAACTCTCATTTCTCCTCCTCTTAAAGTAAATAACCCTGGCGTCTTAATATTTCCAGCTGTGAACTTTACAAAATCTTTCTTCTCATTTAAAAGATAATTACTCAATCTAAATACTATAAAATCAGAAGGATAACAACGTAAATCAACTATCAATCCTTTTTTGTCCAAAAACTTATCCATAATTTGATAAATTTCTCCTTTTTTCAATGTTCCTGGATATATATAACCTATATTTTCATTAATAATTTTGTGAGAAACTAACTCGTTAGGAAAGTATTTATATTTAACTGTATTTACCACAACTTCATTTTGCCCCGATACATTTTCAACATTCAAACGGATTGTATTTTCATTGGTTCTCAATATCTTTTGAGTTATGTCTCGCAACTGTGTTGGATAATTGGAAGCAGGAAAATACTTTAAATTATTTTTAATCCAATCTTCTACTTTGATTCCGTTTACAGCTAAAATCACATCACCAATTTGTAAATTCCCGTCTTTAAATTCATCATGTAATTTTACAACAACTGCTTTATTTTCAACAAATTTTAACTCGAGTGGAGCAATATTTTGACCGAAATAATTCGCAATCACTTCGTTGTATCTCCATATATTAGCATGCGTATCTTGAATCTTTCCAATAAGTTCTAACAAAGTAAAAGTATATTCTTTCTGATCTTTTGTGGCAACCATTCTTGGAATAAATTCTTTTAAAACTTCATCCCAATTTTCATCCATTAAATGGCGATTTGGAGAAAAGTATTCAATAATATTCCAATATCTAAAAACCGCTAAAAGCTTAATTCCTGTATCAGAATATTTCATTTTACTATACACCTTTTCATTAGTAAATTCTGGATTTTTTACTCTTCTTCTAAGACCAATGTAATAATTTGAACCGCTTCTATCTGCTGTATTTACTTTTTGAAGCAATGCTGATAATTCGGAAGAAATTAAATTGGTATCAAAAATCCATTTGGTATTGGGCAGTAATTTAATTTCGTTTTCTTTCAGAAGTTTTTGGGTTGTCGTTTTGAAAGCTCCTATTTTATTAATCCATTTAACCAATTCATTATCAAAATCCTTATTACTGATTCTTGGCAACATTCTAAAAAGTTCATAATCCCAACTGATTTTTCCTTCAGCAATTACAGGATGATGATATTTTATAAATCCCCAAACTTTTCCTAATACGAATAAATTTCGCTTTTGAATTTCATTAAGATTTGTAATTTCAAACTTAGAACCTTTGTCAAATTCAGTGTCTTTTTCAACAATAGAAAGTTCTTTTTCAACAGGTTTTAGCGACTCAATTGGTTTTCCATCAATGGTGACTTTAAAATTATCAAACCAAGCTTTTCCTTTACCAACTAAAATTCCTGCAACATAAATTTCATCCGCATTTTCTTTAAAGTCTAACGTAATTGAATATTTTTTCCAATCTGCTGTTCCTTGTAAACTTTGATTTTGCATATTATCAAACCCTAAAGATTGTCCGTCTTTATCTATTCGCATAAGCAAACCAACAAAACCATCAGTTGCATTTTCATATTTCATATAGCCCTCTAAAGTGATTTTTTTGCCTTTAAAATTAGCCGGAAGTTTATAAGCTACACTTCCGAATGATACACCTTCATTGGCATCAATAAGTAAACATTTATTTTCTGAAATAGCGTTAGTAGAATCAATTTTTAAATTATAATCACCCCATTTAATCCAACCGCTTGGTAAATTCTCATTTTTAGATTGCTTTTCAAAATCAAGATTAAAAAAGGGAGCTTGAATTTGCGAAAACATATAATTTACCAATAAAATGAATGCAAAAGAGAAGATTTTTTTCATGAGTTTATTTTTTCGTTTACTAAAACTTTTCAAATTATAAGGAATGTAATTATTTTACAATTTTTGTAAAGAAAACGAAAAACAGTGTAAGAAAATTGTAACGAAACGTTAAACCTTTTCTTTAAATGGCATTTCAGCATTAAAAATTTCTACAATCAACGTTTCTAATTGTGCTTTAAAATCTTCTAAAATTTCGGTTGAAATAGCTAATTCGGTTTCTTTTCCTTTTCCTAATCCGAAAGGTAAAAAACCACTTTTCATATTTTTAAACGAAAT
>JBFYPW010000155.1:0-3417 GCA_041303115.1 Flavobacterium sp. | reverse complement strand
ATACTTTAGATGTATTGAAGACATCAACAAAAACGGTGCATTTGACAAAAATGATAAAGTGCATTATCATTATGTGAATTTGTTAGATAAGGAATGGAAAGTTGAAATGTATACTCCGAATTAGATTAATAATGAAGAGATTAGTATTTACTGTTTTATTTTGTTTTTCTTCTTTTTTGAGTTTTGCCCAAAATAAGATTTCTTATATTATATTCTCTGATGTGAATTCAGATGTAATTAATCATACCTTATTAATTACTATTTCGCCAAATATTGATGGAAAAGAAGCTACTGTAACTGTAGAGAAAAATAATACTTTAGAAAAATATTATATTTCAATGAGCGAATTTAATTTAATAGGAGAATCTATTTTAAAAATAAAACCTTCTGATTTATTAACAGATGTTAGAGATTGTTTAGACGCTTCAAGAACAAAAATCAGCTTTATGGGTCCAAATTTGTTATCTACAACAATGATAAGTTATGAAATAGATTGTTTGTTAAGTTTAGATGAAAATACTCAATGGAAGGACTTTTTATCTGCAACAAATCTTATACTAAGGGTAGCTAAACAAAAACTCTAAATCAAAATATCACTCTCTAAATCCGATTTTTCAATTTCGAAATCAAATCCTAATTTAGAAACCAATTCTATTACCAAATTTTTATACCAGTTTTCACTTTTTGGGTGAATGTAGATTTTTTCAATCAGTTGGTTTAGGTTTACATCAACTTTTAATCCGTTGTCGATTTTTAAATTGGTATTGGAAACGTCGGAAATAATGCGAATTTCTCTTTCGTACTGAAAACTTTTTCGTTTAAACAAAAACGGGAAAAATGTATCATCAAACGGAATAAACTCTTTTTTGTAATCGATATAATTTACGGCTCCAATGTATTGCTCCGTTTTTTTCTCAGGAAGTAAGGCTTCTTTTAGTCTACCAATGGTAGTTTGAATGGCTAAACCTTCTGTGTTTTGGGTAAAGATCTGCCACATGGCAAACGATTCGTATTCATTGATATGCCAACTGCTAATCACTACTTTTTCACGATGCGATTTATAATTGTCTAAAAACTTTGGATTGTTAGCAGCAATTTTTTTGATTTCTTCAAAAGTGGGTTCTGAAAATGTACCTTCATATTGATCTTCAAACTTATCAGAGCGTGACATAAATAACTGACGCGACAACAACATGTCTAAAAATTTAGACAAGTCCAAATATTTCCAGACAATGGTATCATTGTCTTCGGGTAACGTAATATTTGAGCTGTTTATGTACATAATTATTCAAGTTCAAAATTCAAGTTCAGGTTTAAAATTCAATAATGAAAGAGATTCCTATAGGAATGACAAGCTTGTGTATAAATCTTAAATGAACTTAATTCATAAAGATACTCAACTTCAAAAACTTATGTGACTTATATGTTTAAAATTTAAAAATCTGTTTAAATCAGCTTTTCACTATAGCGAATTGGTTTTATCCGCGTTTCAATTTACTCGAAACTCTGCATCATCACCAACTTTGAATACGTGCCATTCAAAGCTAATAATTCATCATGTGTTCCATGTTCAACGATTTCGCCTTTATGCATTACTACGATTTTATCTGCTTTTTGAATTGTTGAAAGTCGGTGCGCAATCACTATCGAAGTTCTATTTTGCATCATATTTTCTAACGCCACTTGAACGAATTTTTCACTTTCCGTATCTAAAGCAGAAGTTGCTTCATCCAAAATCATAATCGGTGGATTTTTCAAAACGGCTCTCGCAATCGATAAACGTTGTTTTTGTCCGCCCGAAAGTTTTCCACCAGCATCACCAATATTGGTTTCAATTCCGTTAGGTAAAGCGGAAACAAATTCATAAGCATTAGCAACTTTTAATGCGGCAATAATTTCATCATCTGTTGCATCTTGTTTTCCTAAACGAATATTGTTTTTAATCGAATCGTTAAACAAAATCGAATCTTGAGTAACCAATCCCATTAAATCACGAAGCGATGACAAAGTCATGTCTTTGATGTCGATTCCGTCGATTTTTACACTTCCTTCTTGCACATCATAAAAACGCGTCAATAAATTAGCAATCGTGCTTTTTCCAGAACCAGATTTCAAAACATTCTCTTCTTCATATCTAAAATTAATATTTTCAATTTGAATTGAATTTTCAAAAGAGGTTTTTATGATTGCGTTTTCTTTATCGGTAATTGTGTTATCTTGTTCAAGTAAAGAAAATACTCTTTCCGCAGCAGCCAATCCAGTTTTAACTTGATATGATGCTTTTGAAATTGCTTTTGCGGGTGTTAAAATAGTATACGCTAAAGCTATATAAGCTATAAAAGTAGTAGGAGCTAAGGATTTGTCAACAATTACCAATTGACCTCCATACCAAAGCAAAGTGGCTATAGTTAAAATTCCAAGAAATTCACTTAAAGGAGAAGCTAAATTATTCTTATTTCCAATACTATTGGATAATCTCAATAGTCGATTTAATGAAGTATTAAATTTTGAAATAAAGATATTTTCTGAATTAAAACCCTTAACAACTTTTAAGCCACTAAGTGTTTCATCTAATATTGATATTTGCACACCATTTTCTTCTTGAGCTTTTGTTGATTTTAATTTTAAATTTTTTCCTACTCTTGAAATAATCAAACCTGAAATTGGAATAAATAAAAAAACAAATAAAGTCAATTTGGGACTAATAATAAACATTGTAGCAATTGAAAATAGTATTGTTAAAGGTTCCCTAACTACTAATTCAAGAATTTGAAAAAAAGAATTTTTTACTTCATTAACATCTCCTAACATTCTGGACATAACATCCCCTTTTCTTCTTTCCGAATAATATGAAATTGGTAAATGAATTATTACATTATATAATTTTTCTCTTAAATCTTTCAAAACACCATTTTTTAATCTTGTGACATGATAAGATGCAAAATAGTTTGTAAGATTTTTTAAAAAAGCTGTAATTATTATAATTGATATTACAAATAATATAGCAATCTCAAATCCTTTATCAGCTGTTAATTGTGTTACTTTGTAATTCAAATAGTCTTCTGAAAATGATTTGATTTCTCCAAAGCCTTTGAAAACTGGTTCTTTAGTGATTTTTTCATTTAAGCCAAAAATGACATTTAAAGTTGGAATCATAGAAACCATCAATAGAGTTGAAAAAAAAGCATAAAAAATATTATAAACGACATTCATTACAATATCCTTCTTGTACTTAAGCGCAAACGGAATTATTTTCTTTAAATTTTCGTCCATTTAGTTTAATTTCATTGCCGAAATGATTGCAGCAATTTTGTTGTCTAATTCTTTTTCTACTGATTCAGCGTTTTTAATCGAGTTTAAAATTCCATTGACGCTGAAATAAAATTTAATTTTTGGTTCGGTTCCACTTGGTCTTGC
>JBFYPW010000154.1:0-3439 GCA_041303115.1 Flavobacterium sp. | reverse complement strand
GTTGCTTTTGGTAGTTTTTCTAATTTAACTGAAGCTCAAAATTTAAAAATTCAAATAAAAACAAAAGATAGCGTTGACGCTTGGTTGCTAATAGACTAATCCCAATTTTGGGATTTTTTTATACCCTTTTTTTAAATCAGAGTTAGTATCTTTGTAAAAAAAATAATGCAAAATAAATATCCTTCAGATTCCGTTACAACATTAACCGATTTAGTGTTGCCTGGCGAAACCAACCCTTTAAATAATTTATTTGGTGGCGAATTATTAGCTCGTATGGATAGAGCCGCAAGTATTACAGCGCGTCGTCATTCGAGAAGAATTTGCGTTACGGCTTCGGTAAATCACGTGGCGTTTAATAGAGCCATTCCGTTAGGAAGCGTGGTTACAGTAGAATCTAAAGTATCGAGAACCTTCAATACTTCTATGGAAATTTTTATTGATGTTTGGATTGAAGACAGAGAATCAGGTATTAAAAATAAAGCCAACGAAGCCATTTATACTTTTGTAGCTGTTGATGAAACTGGAAGTCCTGTTCCTGTGCCACCAATTGAACCACAAACCGAATTAGAAATACAACGATACGACGCCGCGCTAAGAAGAAAACAGTTAAGCTTGGTATTGGCAGGAAAAATGAAACCCAGTGAAGCAACTGAATTAAAAGCATTGTTTACCAACTAATACATCATATGGATTTTTATAAATTAGCAATAAAAGAAATCAAACGAGAAACAAAAAATGCAGTTTCAATCGTTTTTAATATTCCACAAGAACTAAAATCGGCTTACCAATTTATAGCTGGACAATATGTAACCTTAAAACTAACTTTAGACGGGAAAGAACTTCGTAGAGCCTATTCTATTTGTTCTTCGCCAAAAAGCAATGAAATGCGAATTGCGATAAAAGAAGTAAAAAATGGTGCTTTTTCGAAATTTGCCAACACAAAATTAGCTGTTGGCGATTTGTTAGAAGTGAGTATTCCTGAAGGAAAATTTTCGTTTGAAGCCAAACAAGAACATCAAAGAAGCTATGCCGCTTTTGCAGCTGGTAGTGGAATTACTCCTGTTTTATCGATTGCAAAAAGTGTCTTAGAAGAAGAACCAAATAGCACTTTTGTTTTAATTTACGGCAATAAAGTCGAATCGGAAACAATATTTCACGAGGAATTAAAGGCGCTTCAATTAAAAAATTTAGGTCGCTTTTTTGTGCATTTTGTGTATAGTCAAGCCAATGTTGCTGGCGAATTATCTGGTAGAATTGACAAAGACGTTGTAAATACTGTTTTAAAAACCAAACATTCCGATAAAACCTTTTCTAAGTTTTACTTGTGTGGACCAGAAGCAATGATACAAGTAGTTACGGCGACTTTAAAAGAAAACAATGTAGCTGAAAAAGATATTAAATTTGAATTGTTTGGAACTTCAACTGCCTCAGAAAACAAAGTTGCAACTGGAAATGAAGGTCATACAGCTATTTCAATTACTGTAGATGCAGACGAAGTTACTTTTGAAATGAGTCAGCAACAAACCATTTTAGAAGCGGCTTTAAAACAAGGTTTAGATGTGCCCTATTCTTGCCAAGGTGGTATTTGTAGTAGCTGTATTTGTCGTGTGACAGAAGGAAGCGCTACTATGAAGAAAAACCAAATTTTAACTGATAACGAGGTGGCTGAAGGATTAGTATTAGCGTGTCAAGCCATACCAACATCCGCTGAAATTAAAGTTGATTTTGATGATATTTAATTGTTGAAATTCCAAATAGAAAATTCCAAATTCCAATTTTGCTTAGGTAAGATTGGAATTTATTTTTTCAATAACCTGTGAAGGTAAAATCGTTCGCATTGCATTTTCATAACCTGTTATTTTCTTATTTCCATATACCGAAGTAGGTAAAAAAGGGTATTGTTTTCTATCTGAAGTCAGACAAAAATCATCTGGTTGATGAAACGGTTGAAATCCTGCAAATGGATGTGTAGCGCCCCAAAGTGTAAGTACTTTTACGCCCAACATAGCGGCAATATGTGCATTCCCAGAATCCATAGAAAGCATGATGTTTAAATTAGAAATTATGGCTAATTCTGCTTTTAAATTGGTTTTTCCTGCCAAAACAATCACGTTTTTATGATTGTTTTTTAACTGAATTAGTTTCTTAATTTCTTCGTTGCCTCCACCAAATAATAAAATTTTATTTGAAGTGTTTTTTGCTAAGTCATCTATTACTTGTTGCATCAAATCTATTGGATAGACTTTACTTTCGTATTGTGCAAAAGGTGCCATTCCAATCCAATTTTCTTCTTTTTTACCTGTAATATTTATTATTTCGTCAGATAGAATAGCTTTTTCTGGAAATGTAGGGTTGTTTAAATTTATTTGAAATCCTAATTTTTCGAACGTTTCACAATGCCTATCAAACATTGTTTTTGTTGGAGAAATGGTTTTGATGGCTAACTTTGTAAGTGCTTTTTTCTCTTGTCTGCCTTTATCTGTAGCGGCTACTTTTTTCCCATTCAAAGCAAAAAGTATTCTTATAATTTTTGATCGTAATACATTATGTAAATCGGCAACGGCATCAATATTGAGTTTTCGTAAATCGGAAAACAAACGCAAAAGTCCTAAAAAACCTTTATGCCTTTCTTTTAATTCAATTGGAAAAAAAGTGATGTTTTCAATATCATCAAAAAAAGGTTTAAAAAATGGTCGAGAAACTACCGTAATTTTTACGTTGGGATATTGCAAAGAAAAAGCTCTCAGTACAGGAACTGTCATAGCAACATCGCCCATAGCTGAAAGCCGTATAACTAAAATGTGTGAAGACATTTACTTTTTATTTTGATACAAAACTGGATTCAAATCAGCGTCGTTGTACATTTTCATTTGTTTGTACACCTTCATAAATTTATCGCCATTTTCGATATCTTCCACTAATTGACTTATTGATATAAACATATCGTTTTTTTGGTCTAACAATACATTTAATTTTTCTTGACATTTTGCTCGGTGCTCAGCAGTGGCTTCTTCGCGAGTAGCTTCTTCATTCATGTGGTAAATCTTCAAGGCTAAAATAGATAATCTATCAATTGCCCATGCTGGACTTTCAGTATTAATTCTAGCATTTGGTTTCACTTCAACGTGAGCATATTTTTGTAAAAAATAACCGTCAATATATTCTACCATATCGGTTCTGACTTGGTTAGAAGCATCAATTTTTCGTTTTAAATCTAACGCTGCAACGGGATCAATATTTGGGTCGCGCACAATATCTTCATAATGCCATTGCACCGTATCTACCCAGTTTTTAGCATATAATAAATGTTCAACTGAACCTTTTTCGTACGGATTTAATACCGGTTGATACACATCGTCAATAATATGATATTCTTTTATTGATTGTTCAAAAATAGGAAAGGCAAATTCTGCAAACATAGTTTCTAATTTAATTTACA
>JBFYPW010000153.1:0-3447 GCA_041303115.1 Flavobacterium sp. | reverse complement strand
TATTTTTCATCAAATATGCCAGGCGGTTTTGGAGGAGAAGACATTTGGAAGGTAAGCGTTGATGGAGATACTTACGGTACACCAGAGAACTTAGGAGCCAATATAAACACAGAAGGCAATGAGAGTTTTCCATCAATTCAAGATGATGGGATTTTATTCTTTTCTTCAAATGGAAGACAAGGATTTGGTGGTTACGATGTATTTAAACAAAACACCAACACAAAGGAGCAAGCAGCAACTAACCTTGGTGCACCGGTAAACACCCAGAAAGATGATTTTTCATTTTCGTATAATTTAGAAAAGAACGTAGGTTATTTTTCAAGTAACAGAGAAGGGAATGATGACATCTATCAAGCTATTGCGGTTTGTGGCGTGGATGCAACCGTAGTGGTAAAAGACGCAGAAACAGGTAAATTATTATCGGGAGCAAGCGTTACCTTTGTGGACCAAAAAGGGAAGAACAAAGGCAACCAAGAGTCAAACGACATGGGAGAAGTAAAGTTTAGTGTAGCATGTGATGAAATCGCTAATTTTAATGCTACCAGAGTAGGTTACCAAAACGGAACAGCTACGATGCCAAAATCTAAAAACGGCGCACAAAACATCGTAATTAACTTAACACCAATCCAACCAATAATTACAGAAACAGAAGTTATTTTACAACCTATATACTTCGAATACAACCAATCCAACATCACCGCACAAGGGGCAGAGGAGTTAGACAAATTGGTTAAAGTAATGAATCAGTATCCAACTATGGTAATCGATGCGAAATCGCACACGGATAGCAGAGGATCGGATAGTTTTAACTTAAAACTTTCAGAGAGAAGAGCCAAAGCCACAGTACAATACATCGTATCGAAAGGTATTTCTAAAGAAAGAATTACAGGTAGCGGTATGGGAGAAACCCAACCAAAAACACCATGTACAGAGTGCACAGAAGAAGAGCATGCACAAAACAGAAGAAGTGAATTCTTACTTATCAAAAAATAAGTTAAGAACACCACATAGTAATAAAACAAAAATCGCCTCAATATTGAGGCGATTTTTTTATGATTTAGTTTTCATGATAATAACGGAAAGTACTTATTTGTAATCCGTACCCACAAAGTGTAAACAAAAACAAAAATTATAAAAAGTTGTAGCTTTTTTATTACATTTGATTATTATAGTAGGCACGGATTGCAAATCCGCACTATCGGGTTACACTATTAAATTCAATATCAGTAGGAGTATTAAAAGCAAGAATACAATTAACTGCTGCATTATAGAAACCAGTAAATTAATTTATGAACAAAGAAGAAATTATTAAAAAATTTAAATTAGAATTAAAAAGAGATTTGACTTATGAAAATTTATGTTCAATGAATTTAATTGAATATAAGAATTTTGTTTTAGTACTATTTGAAAAACTAAATGAATTAAAGGTAAAATTCGGTGCTGAACGAGATGATTTTAAAAAATTTATTTTTGAAGATATATATTCACAGCAAGAAACTGATATTGACAGTTGTGAAAATAGACTATTAGATTTATGTTCAGAAATTTCAACAGTATATTCAAGCGAACCTTTTTTCTGGGATTCTGATTTTGAAATGTATAAAATCTCATTAGTTAAAATGTTAGAAAACCACAATTATTAAACCATTGAAATCTCCGATGGTGCAGATATGTCTCTAACGGATAGCGCGGATTTGCAATCCGTGCCCACATAGTCAAACGAAAAATCATAAACTACAATAACATAAAGTTGTAGTTTTTTTATTTTTAGAGCTTAGAAGAAAATATTTCTTTAACAGCAAGTTCGTAATTTCTTTTACTTTGAGCTTTTTTAATTTTCTTAAATGTTTTTTGAGTATCCGGAAAGGATTGTGAAAAGTATTCCCAAAAGCCTAACATCTTCATTCGTATTGGCGTTGGGCCTTGCAAAAACGCATCGTATTCCTGATAAATTTCATCGTGAAAGGCGCTAAAAATCTTAAACCTATCTTCAGGATATTCGGTAGTATTATTTTTAATCATACTGGGTAAAAACGGATCGGAAATTAATCCTCTACCAATCATAAAATGGTCAATACTTGGAAAGCGAGCTTGCAGGTCTCTAAATTTTTCTACCGTGGTAATATCTCCGTTATAATACAGTTTGTGTTTAGAAACCTCCAAACAACGTTGAAACGAATCTAAATCCACATCGCCTTTATAGACTTGCTTACCAATTCTGGCATGAATAGCGATATTTTTTATAGGATATTTTTCTAAAATTGGGAACACATCTAAAATTTCTGAGGCGTTTTCATAACCCATTCGCATTTTCATCGAAACCACAATATTCGTTTCGCTATGCACTTTATCTAAAATAGAATGAATTCGTTCGGTATTACTAATTAAACCAGAACCCATGCCGCATTTAGCCACCATTGGATATGGACAGCCTAAATTCCAATTTAGCTCTTTATAACCAAGTGATTGCACGTATTTGGCTACAAATAAAAACTCTTCTGCATCGTTAGTAATTATTTGCGGAATCACTTCTAAAGTCGAATTGTTTTCAGGAAGGATATCACGTTCGTATGACGCTTTAATTTCTAATTTTCCGTTTAATCGGATGTAAGGCGAATAAAACGTATCAATACCACCAAAGTGTTTGTGAAACGCATTTCGAAATCTGAAATCCGTAAAACCTTGTAAAGGTGAAGATAATAAAGTAACGCTCATATTTTTAGATTTTTAGATAATATATTTTTAGATTAATTAGAATGCTAAAAAGTTTTTTTGAATAATTTAATTTAAGTGTTTTAATCTAAAATGTCCAACAATCTAAAAATCTAATATGTCTAATAATCTAAGCATTATCTGAAGCAAACCATTCTGCAAAAGACGATTCTGTTTCTTGTAAACGTAGTGAATGTAACTGAATGTCTTTAGGCAAACGCGCCCTAATTTTATATGCAAAATCCACTACCATATTTTCACTTGTAGGTTGATAATCCACTAAAATTACATGATGTCCGCGATTTTGTAATTCTTTCGCCAATTCTACGTGTGGGGTATTTTGGTTAAAAACCGTAGCGTGATCAAACACATCCACAATGTCTTCTCGGACAATTTTTTTTAAATCTGAAAAATCAATTACCATTCCAAATTTTACGTGATTTGAATCTGTAATTGGCTCACCAATCACCGTAACCGAAAGTTTATAACTATGTCCGTGTACGTTTTTACATTTTCCATCATAGCCATAAAGGGCATGACCCGTTTCGAAATTAAATTGTTTGGTAATTCTAATTTTACTCATGATGTGATAATTGAACAGCAAAATTACGAAATTATTCACATATCTTTGCTTCAAATGTGCAACTAATGGAATTGAATCCACTTTACGAAACCATAATTACCGATTTATTAGAACACCAATATGTCGTTTGCGATGCTTTCTTTTCTGAAGAA
>JBFYPW010000152.1:0-3471 GCA_041303115.1 Flavobacterium sp. | reverse complement strand
CTGTTCCTGAACCAACCGAATAGAATGAGAATCCGTTCATCTCAGAAGTTCCATCAGTAATTTTCTTACCAGCATATTCTACACGTACATATTTTAAAGAACCGCCATTATGAGCAGCATTTGTACCACCGTATGGTTGAGCTAAACCATCTTCTGAAGTTGCTGTAGTTAATCCACCAACGGCTACAATAGGTGCGTCACCATACATGATGATACCGCCCCAAGAACCTGGGATTTGAGAAGTTTCAGTAAATACAACTGGTTCAGCCGCTGTACCATTAATAATTAATTTTCCTCCGTTTTCTACTACTAAAGCATCTACTGACCCATCAGAAAGAGTAGCAGTAATTTTTGAACCAGCTGCAATTGTTACAGTTGCACCAGATTTAATTTTTACAATACCTTTTAAAGTATAGTTTCCAAATACATAATTTGTATTTGCTGTAATGTCACCTGTAATTTCTCCAACTACTGGTGTTCTTGTTGTTGTAGTTTCGTCGTTATCCTCTGAACAACCAGTGAATAATAAACTTAATACCGATAAGCTTAAGACTAATTTTTTCATGTTATTTTGTTTTTTAGTTTTGTTATACAAATTTATGTTGACTGCTTAACGATATCGTTAACCATATATTATTAAAATTTTAAGAATTTCAGGTTATGTAAATTTTCTGTAAATAAAAAAATCCTGCCGAAACAGGATTTTATTATTTAGAATGTATAGCTTAAGTTTAAGCTTAGTCCTACACCTCTTTTATAATCTCTAACAATTAATGAATCTTCTACAATAGCAGTTCTGTTATTCGAACCTAACTCGAATTTTTGAACTGGATTTAAAATATTATCCGCTGAAAATTTAGCATTTAAGTTTTTAGTTAATTTACTTGATAACACTAAGTCTAACTTGTGAAATGGCAATTCGTAAATATGATCTAATCCTGCAGTTCCTACGGAATAAATGTTTTTTCCTTTTACTCCATATACTAAAGTAACGGTGTTTTTAATTTTTTGATTGATATTGAATTCATATTTTGCATCAGCATTAATTACCCAACTTGAAGCACCTTGAAGTTCTCTTTTTCTAGAGTTCTCTAATTGGTTGTTATCAGCAATTTCTACTTGCGTTTTCATTAATGAAGTATTGAAACCTAAAGACACGTTTTCTAAACTTGAAGATATATTTGCCATATTTAAAATAAACTCAAATTCAGCACCATATAAGTTAGCCACTTTTGAATTTTTATAAGTAGTTAATAAAGTGGCGCTGGCTTCATAAATTCTTTCAATTGGATCCTTAATGTTTTTAGCATATACTCCAACTGCAAACATATCTTTTTTCTCTGAAAAGAATTCGTATTTCAAATCTGCATTTAAATTTTGAGTATCTACTAAATCTTTATTACCTAATGTTACATTTCCATCAGGATTTACAATTTGTACCGGTAATAATTCCATCAAAACAGGTCTTGTAATGGTTTGAGATGCCGCAAAACGTAAATTCGATTTGTCGTTTAATTTATATTTTGAATTAATGGCTGGTAAGATATAGTTTTTCTTAACTTGGTTTTTAATGTATGTGTCATCAAAACTTGTAGACGTATTTAAATCTCTATATTTAATAATTCTATTTGAAGCTTCTAATCGTAATCCTCCATTAATTTCTAATTTTTCATTAATATTAAATAAAAGATTTGCGTATCCTGCATTTACAAATTGATCTAATTTTTGTTTGTACGATACATTAGATTCTTCTCTTTCGAAAATTAAACCATTGTCTGCATCAGACATAATTTGGCTGTTTATATCATTTATATCAGTAATAGTTTGTAAACCAGAATTAATTGGAATAGAGGCAAATAATCGGTACGTAGCGCTTAAGTTGTTTCTGAAAGAATTATATCCAACAGATAATTTATTGGTTTTTCCATCAATTTCCTTTCCAAAATTAAAGTTGTATTCCACTAATCCGCTCATAAAATAGTTTCCTTTAATTCTAAAATTTTGACGGTTTAATGTTGAACCTCCGTAAGTATTTGAAAACAAATTGTTATTACGTATACCAACTAAGAATTTTCTATCAGGCAATTCAAAAATTGTTTTCACATAAGAAACCGCAGCTTTAACACTGTGTTTGTTATCAGAAGTTAATTTATAACTTGTAGATAATTGATTGTTAAAATAATCAGATTGTTCAAACTGATTTACTCGAATTAATCGATTTGGCTCACTTTTTTGATTTCCTAATACTCCAAATTGATCTTGAATTAAACTTTCAGTTGTTCTTAAAAACATGGAATTGGTTGCAATTTGAAATCTATCTGATTTGTATTTTAATCCTAATAATGCAGATGTACTTGTAATATAACTATATGAGGTATTTACTAAATTATTATTATATTCATTTCCGCCTTCAATAAAGGTTCTATCTACACCTTGTCTAAATTGATATTTATTATCCCAGTTTAATGACATTAAGTATGAAAATGAACGATTTTTATTAAATTTAAATTTATCAGAATGACTAAAACTTATGCTATTGTTAATTGGAGCATTAACTTTATCTACATTCCAAGAATTGTTTGCATAGCCGTTTTTATATTCTGTTGAAGATAAGGATACATTTCCTATGTTTCCATATGCAGTTGGGATGGTTTTAAATTTCTTTTGAATTCCAAAAAAACCTTCACTATTATTAGCCGTTTCAGAAAGTAAGAAATCAATTCCATTATTACCAGTAACATAACCAAAACCTAAGCTAAGTTTTGTTTGAGCACTTTGTGGTTCAGAAGTTTCTACATTAATTGTTGCGCCTGCAAAATCCCCAGGGACATTTGGATTAAAGGTTTTATACACACTTAAAACACCTACAATATCTGTAGGAAATAAATCTAAAGGAATAATTTTTTTAAACGGACTGTTTGAAGGGGCTTGTAAATCATTAATCAATAAGTTGTTGTATCTATTTTCTAAACCTCTAACAAAAAGCCCTTTTGATTCTGCTTTTGTAATACCGGTAACTTTCGTTAATCCTTCTTCCACATCGCTAATCCCTTTTCTTTCCATTTCTTGGGCACCGATGCTTTGTTTCATTTCCACTGCTTTTTGTTGGTCTTTTAATAAAGCCGTTTCTTTGGTTTTATTTGTAGAACCTTTAATTACAATTCCTTCAATACTATTTGAATTTTCTTGTAAGGCTACGTTTTCAGTAATCGTTTCATTTTCAGCTATAGTTATAGCTTTTTCAAATGTTTTATATCCAATAAAAGCATACACAACTGTATATTTTCCTGGTTTCATAGCAATTTCATAATTACCATTGATGTCAGATTCCGCATTTATCATGGTTCCCTTTAAGGATACTGAAACAAAACTTACAGGTTGTTTGCTGTCTTTGTCAGTAATAATACCACTAACTTTAGCAGTATTTTGTGCGAAAGAGATTATTGTAAAGAATAATCCAATAAGTAGAAA
>JBFYPW010000151.1:0-3542 GCA_041303115.1 Flavobacterium sp. | reverse complement strand
GCTTTTTGTTCCAATTCCGGCATTTCATTATAATTTCTAAACAAATAAGAAACAGGCATTTCATCTGCTTCTGAAATAGACGTTTCGGTAATTATATCTTCAGGAGAATTATTCGTTTGGTAATCTAATATGGCTTTTCCGAAAAGGTCTTTCATCTTTATATTTCAAAATTCAACATTCGTTATCCTTAAATCTATATTCAAAATCGTAACTTTGTAGTTCATTCAGACAAATTAATAATGAAGCCATCGTTAAACGAAATTCAAAAGTTAGCCAAAGATACACATATTGAAACTAAAAAATATTTCGATAAGTTAAAAAAACGGGTGCCAAAAAATTTAGATTATGTAATGCAAGATTTACACGATGCTGAATTTAAAAAAACCGATTGTTTAGAATGTGCCAATTGTTGTAAAACTACTGGGCCACTATTTACAGATGCAGATGTGGAACGAATTTCAAAACATTTAAAACAAAAACCACAACAATTTATCAATCAGTTTTTACGTGTAGACGAAGACAATGATTATGTATTAAAATCTGTCCCGTGTACGTTTTTAGATTCAGATAATAAGTGTTTTATTTACGATGTGCGCCCAAAAGCGTGTAGAGAATTTCCGCATACCGATAGAAAAAAGTTCATTCAAATTACTGATTTGACTTTGCTAAACGTAGCGATTTGTCCAGCTGCTTTTAATATTGTTGAGAAGATGAAAGTTAAAATACCTTTGTGATTTAGTTGTAAATTAAATATTTCTTTCTCGTTTCTTTAAAAACATTCAAATCAGCTTCCCAACTTTTTCTAATTTCTTTTTCAGAAACGCCTTCAATTATTTGCTCTTGAAGTTTTTTGGTACCTGCTAATTTGGTAAAAAAATCATTAAAAAAGACAGTTTTGTCAGAAGTATTGGCATACGCTTTTATTAGCCATTTCAACTCTAAACGATTCACTTTTTTGATTTTAGACAAATCTTCTCCATAACATAAAATATCTTTGTGCATAGGCTCTTTAGCTCCAAAATTAGGAATTGGAATAAATGAAAAGTCAGTTTTCAGTAAAAATGGCGAACCATAAATTTGAAATTGTTTTTCCGTGCCTCTTCCCACGCTTACATTCGTGCCCTCAAAAAAGCACAAACTTGCATATAAATTTATGGATTGATCATTCGGTAAATTTGGCGAGGGTTTTACAGGTAAACTATACGGCATATCTCTTTTGTAATTGGCACAAGGAATTACGGTTAAATTACACGTCACACCGTTTGCTAACCATTTTTCTCCATTAATCATTTTTGCATATTCACCAATTGTCATTCCGTGTAAAACCGGAATAGAGTGCATCCCTACAAAGCTTTTATGGTCCATTTCTAATGCGGGTCCATCAATAATAGTTCCATTCGGATTGGGTCTATCTAAAACTAAAAGTTCAATATTATTTTCTGCGCAAGCTTCCATAACATAGTGCAAAGTAGATATATAAGTATAAAATCTTACACCCACATCTTGAATGTCAAAGATAATAATATCAATATTTTCTAACTGTTCGGGTTTAGGTTTTTTATTATTTCCATATAACGAAATAATGGGTAAATTGGTTTTGATATCTTTTCCGTCTTTTATAACTTCACCTGCATCAGCTGTCCCCCTAAATCCGTGTTCAGGAGCATAGATTTTTTGTAAATCAACTTTATTTTCTAAAAGAAAATCAACCAAGTGTTTTTTGTTTTCAACAATTCCAGTAGGATTTGTAACAATTCCAATTTTTTTATTCTCCAATAAAGGTAAATAGGAATTATAGTTTTCAGCACCTGTTTTCAGGGCTAAATTTTTGATTTTTTGATTTGCTGTTTCTGTTACTATTGCTTTTGACTTTTGACTTTCGACTTTTGACTTTTTCACAGATGAACATCCAAAAGAAAATAATAGTATTAAAATAAATAAAAACGTATTTTTGAACACAAATTTCATATAAGTATATTTTGAATTTAGAATATTTTATTGCGAAACGACTTATAGTTTCTAAAAGTTATAAAAGTAGTGTTTCTTCACCAATTATAAAAATTGCTATTTTGGCTATTGCCTTAAGTATTTTTATGATGATTATTTCTGTGGCTACTGGTATAGGATTGCAACAAAAAATTCGGGAAAAAGTAGCTGCGTTTAATGGACATATTATAGTCTCAAATTTCGATGACAATCAGTCTCAAGTTACCGTTGAACCAATTGATTCTAAATTACTTTCTGTTTCTCAATTAAAAAAAAATGATTTCATTAAGCATGTGCAGCCCATTATTACAAAAGGTGCTTTAATTCGGACTGAAACGGATGTGGAAGGTATTGTTTTTAAAGGTGTAGACGCAACGTATCAATGGAAAAATGTAGAAGAATTTTTAGTTGATGGAAAAATCCCAACTTATAAAGTTGATGATATTAATGAAGTGTTGATTTCCCAGTTTTTAGCCAATCGATTAAAACTTAAAGTTGGTAATTCTTTCCATACTTTTTTTATGAAAACACAAGGTAAATTGCCAAGTGTAAGAAAGTTTAAGATTGCAGGAATCTATAATTCAGGTTTTCAAGAATTCGATTCGTCATATATAATAGGGAATATACAACATCTGCAACGTATAAATAAGTGGCAGTCCAATCAGTTTGGCGCCTATGAAATTTTTATAGACGACTTTTCAAAATTAGACGAACGCGCACAACAAATTTACAAGACCATTCCGCCAACATTTAATAGTGTATCCATTTCCGAAAAATATTTCAGTATTTTCGAATGGCTAAAACTTTTCGATTTCAATATTTTAGTTATCTTAATCATAATGATTGCTGTTGCAACCATAAATATGGTAGTAGCACTTTTGGTTTTAATTCTCGAACGCACCCAGCTAATTGGAATGTTAAAAGCACTCGGCGCCAACAATTGGTCGGTCCGAAAAATATTTTTATACAACGCAGCACATTTAATTTCAAGAGGTTTGCTCTGGGGAAATGGAATTGCAATTGTGTTGTTGTTTATTCAAAAGAAGTTCGAAATCATTAAACTCAATCCAGAAAGTTATTACGTATCTTCGGCTCCTGTTGATATTAATTTCTTGCATATTGCACTTTTAAATTTAGGCACCATATTAATATGTGTTTTGATTTTACTAATTCCTTCTTACCTAATTACAAAAATATCTCCAATTAAAGCGTTGAAGTTTTTTTAGCAGCTATTTCCTGCTCTCCGCTATATCTTTATGCATAGTGGTCTTTGAAAATAAGCCCACTATACAAAAAGGATGCCGCTACTATCAGGGCTAGGGCCATATTTTTTCAGTTGAATTTCCCTGTCAAGCTTTTTTATCAAGAAATATTTATTTGTAACTTCTTGTTGTTCAATAGTTAAGAAAATACTTTAAAAAAAGATTGGTATAAGGTTAGGAAATCCGAATAAAGTTACTACTTTTGCACCCGCATTGAGAGCGACGTTCTTTATTTAATAGTATCAAAATCCTACGAATTTTATTTTTGATAAAAGGATAAAAAAAGATTTGGTA
>JBFYPW010000150.1:0-3550 GCA_041303115.1 Flavobacterium sp. | reverse complement strand
TTGTCATTAGCAGTCTATTGTACAGCTTGGACATATTATGGTAGTATTGGTGTTGCAGCAGATAATGGTTTAAGTTTTTTACCAATTTATTTAGGACCCATAATTATTGCACCCTCTTGGATTTTAATTCTTAAAAAAATTATCAGAATCTCGCGGGTTAATAAAATTTCCAGTATTGCCGATTTTATTTCGCTACGATATGGAAACAGTAGGTTTTTAGGAGCTATTGTAACTGTAATTTGTTTAACAGGAATTATTCCGTATATAGCTTTACAGCTAAAAGCCATTACTGAAACTTTTCATGTAGTTTCAAACACACCGATAAACTCATTTATTTTTGATGATATTACAACGTATGTAGCTGTAGCATTGGCTTTATTTGCTTCCTATTATGGAACGCGTTACGCAGATGCCTCAGTAAAAAGAAAAGGAATTGTAACAGCTGTTGCGATGGAAAGCATACTGAAATTAGTTTTTTTTGTGATAATTGGAGTTTACGTTACTTTTTTCGTTTTTGATGGTTTTGATGATATTTATCAAAAAGCCAGTTTATTAAAAGATTTTCATGCAAAGAATACCATTGGAGGATTACCACAAGCTATTAATTGGTTTTTACTTTGCTTAGTTTCTATGTTTGCGATATTCTTACTTCCGAGACAGTTTCATGTTTCAGTAGTAGAAAACAATCGAGAACGACATGTAAACACCGCGGTTTGGTTGTTTCCATTGTATTTATTGCTGTTTAATATTTTTGTTTATCCAATAGCTTGGGGTGGTAATATTTTGTTTGATGGGCAAGAAGTGAATTCCGATGCCTATTCCTTATTAATTCCGCAATTATTTGATAATAAAATTTTAACGGTTTTGGTTTTTCTTGGCGGATTTTCAGCAGCAATTTCTATGATAGTCGTTTCATCTATTGGTTTGTCAACTATGGTAACAAATAACATATTAATTCCATATAGCTTACTTGGTAAGTTGAAAAATGCCGAAACCATAAGCACTAAAAGTATTTTAAATAGTAGGAGAATAAGTATTTTTTTACTAATAATTCTATCCTATTTTATTTATCGTTTTTTTGGGTTAAATTATAATTTAGTATCTATTGGAATGATTGCATTTGTTATAATTTCCCAATTATCTCCATCTTTTTTTGGTGCTTTATTTTGGAGAAGGGGTTCTCGGTTAGGTGCTATTTATGGCATATTAATCGGGTTCGTTGTTTGTGTCTTTACACTATTAATCCCTTATGCTATAGGTACATCAAATGCAGAAAGTGCTTTTATTTCAAATGGATTTTTAAATATAGAATTATTAAAACCGTTTCAATTATTTGGTTTGGATTATTTAGATCCGATTCCGCACGCGTTTTTTTGGAGTTTATTATTTAATTGGTTTACTTATTTTGCTGTTTCAGTTAGTTTTAAAGGGAATTACAGAGAACGTAATTATGCAGAAATGTTTGTAGATATTGATAAATATATTACCAATCATGAAAATGCATTTATTTGGAAAGGAACGGCTTATAGAAATGATATCGAAAAGGTTTTGGTTCGATTTTTAGGTGAAGAACGCACCAAACGTGCCATGAATATTTTTAATGTAAAATATAATGTAGACCAAGATGTAGAATTGGCAGATGCTCGTTTAATTAAGTTTTCCGAAAATTTACTTACAGGTCAAATTGGAACAGCTTCTGCTAGAATATTAATCTCTAGTGTAGTAAAAGAAGAGAAAATTTCATTGCCGGAAGTGTTAAAAATTTTAGAAGAATCGAAAGAAAATATCATTGTCAACAAAAAACTGATTGAAACCTCTAATCAACTTAAGATTATTACGGCTAAACTTCAAGATGCCAATGCCTCATTAATTAGTAAAGATTTACAGAAAGATGAATTTTTGGATACTGTTACACATGAATTAAGAACGCCTATTACCGCTATTAGAGCCGCAAGCGAAATTTTACACGATGATGATGAAATCCCAGATGAATTAAAAAAGCAGTTTTTACAGAATATTATTTCTGAATCCGATAGATTGAATCGATTAATTGATAAAATTTTGGATTTAGAAAAATTTGAAACTGGAAAACAAATTATTCATCCTACACAAAATAATTTAGTACAAACAATAGAAAAATCAATAGAATCTTTACAGCAATTAATTAAAAACAAACACATTACAATTCATATTGAAAGTAAGTCTGTCGTACAAGCGTTTTATGATGAAGATAGAATTGTACAAGTAATTACTAATTTAGTATCCAATGCTATTAAATTTTGTCCTGAAACAGATGGCTTAATAACGATTCAAATTAAGGAAATGAATAATTTTATTCATACTTTCGTGCAAGACAACGGAAAAGGAATACATCCAAATGATTTTGATGCTATTTTTGATAAATTTTATCAGTCCACCAATCAAAACATAAAAAAACCTGTTGGAAGTGGTTTAGGATTAGCGATTTGTAAACAAATTATGGAATATCATAAAGGTAAAATATGGGCAGAGCATAACGAAAAGGGTGCAAGCATTGTATTTACATTACCAAAAAATAATACTATAGAAAATAATTAAGATGAAAAAAATATTAATTGTTGATGACGAACCCAACATCGTAATGTCATTAGAATATACATTTAAGAAAAATAATTTCGAGGTTTTTATTGCACGTGATGGAATAGAAGCATTAGAAATTGTAAAGTCTAATTTTCCGGATGTCATCATTTTAGATGTTATGATGCCGCTAGTAGATGGTTATGCTACCTTAGAACATATTAGAAAAGACAGCAATTTATCGCATACTAAAGTCATCTTTTTATCTGCTAAAAACAAAGCAAGTGATATTGAAAAGGGTATGGCTTTAGGTGCCGATGCGTATTTAACCAAGCCGTTTTCTATAAAAAAAGTAGTAGAACAAGTTTTTGAATTACTTAACTAAAATCATAAAAAATAAAAAGGCAAAACCAGTTTTTGTCTTTTTTTTGTGTCTAATAAATATATACTTATTTAGCAACATTATTTCAATTGGTGTGTTTTAATTTAGTATTTTTACTTTGATAAAAAAGAACAAATTAACAGAAATAATGACGTATCAAGAATTATATAACCATAGTATTCAATCTCCTGAGAAATTTTGGTCAGAACAAGCAAATGCCATAAAATGGTTTAAAAAACCAACTGCAATTTTATCTAAAGATCAAAATGAGTATCCACTTTGGTTTGCAGATGGAGAATTAAACGCTTGTTATTTAGCATTAGACAAACACATTGAAGATGGATTTGGAGATAATGTAGCTATTATTTATGATTCGCCAGTAACCCAAACTGTTAAGAAGTATACATATAATGAAGTAAAGACAGAAGTGGCCAAATTAGCAGGCGGTATGTTGTCTTTAGGCTTGAAAAAGGGTAACACGGCAGTTATTTATATGCCAATGATTCCTCAGGCTGCCTTTGCAATGTTAGCTTGTGCACGAATAGGAGTTATTCATTCCGTAGTTTTTGGTGGTTTTGCGCCACACGAATTAGCAATACGAATAGATGATTG
>JBFYPW010000149.1:0-3553 GCA_041303115.1 Flavobacterium sp. | reverse complement strand
CTAACATACGCGCTAATTCATCTCGAATACTTTTAAATTTATCATGTACTGGACAAGGATGATTTTCAGAACATTGTGATAAACCTAAGCCACAACCATGGAATACTGCGTCTCCGTCAATTGCATTAACAATTTTTACTAGAAAAGTTTTTTTAATTCTTTTTTTAGGAATATAAAATCCACCATTTACACCTTTTACGGATTCCATAATTCCTGCTTTAACTAGTATTTGTAAAATTTTGGCAGTAAATGCTTGTGGCGAATCTATTTCTTTAGCAATATCAACAAAACCTACCTTTTTTTCTTCTAAGGAATGTTTGGCAATAAATATGGTAGCTTTTATTGCATAATTGCATGATTTTGAAAACATAAGTAATGGTATATTTTAAAGAATTAATGAGCAAATATACAATGGAATTATGAAATTTTACCTGATTTTTATCATCCTATTTTTAGGATAAATTTATTCTTCTATGTTCAATTTATTTTTCTTCCAAGATTGAATTAAAAGATAAATTAAGAAACTCGCCATACTTAACATTAAAATAGTCCCTAAAATGATAAATAGTAAAACCCAATTTCCACTGGAACTACTCATTTTACTAAAGCTATCGGAAGTTAATCCAGCTTGCCAAATCGCGCGTTGAAGCCCCATTCCAATTAATGAAATTAGAAATAGTAACAAGGTAATTTGTACTATCCAAAACGCAATGCTTCCATACAATCGCCATTTTGTCGAGTTAAAAGTCGGTTTAATGAAATAGAAAGCACCTGCCAAAATAATCATAGTATTGATTCCAATTGTAGTTCCCATAGCATGTGCTACCGTGATATGCGTTCCATGTGTGTATAAGTTAATGGCTGGAATCGACATAAATAATGCAAGGGTTAAGTTTAGCGTTACCCAATAATCAGAAGCCATTAAAAAGCGGTAGGGGAAGAAGTAGTAAAACTGTCTGTTTTCTTTGATTTGTTGGTTCCACTTGTAGAAAATACGAATTAAGATAATCCATTCGGTCATACTCACAGCGTAAGCGATGTAGTGAATGTATTTTTCGGTTGGAAGTAAGTAAATATGGTGTCCCCAATTGAACATCAAATTAAACATTCCTAAAAAGTACATTGCAAAAGATAGTTTTTGATAGGACGATTTCTCATCTCCACTAATTTTTTCCATCAAATAAAAGGCAACGCCATAAATAATTTGATTGATAGCACCAACGAGTGAACCGTTTACTTTCCACTGAATTGTCATATCGGTAATGAAATGTTGTCTGAAATAAGGAAAAATCCACAAATAGTTTTCAATGAAAGTGAAAATAAAGAAGATAATTCCAGTAAGCCACATCCAATAATAAACTGGCCATTTGATAGAAAATCCAATTTGGTGCAAATAGAAAACTAAGAAAAGAATAAAAGAGATAAAAATAGGTAAAGCCCAAACAGGATTGAATTCCCAATATTCTCTTCCACCAAAATCACCTGTAAAATAGCTGTAGAAAATCCCAATTAATGCAATTACCCAAAGCAAAAAATGAAGATACTGTAAAAAAGTACCAAATCGTGTGATCTTCATTTTCGCAATAATTAGTGTTATAAAACCTAAGCCTGCAGTTATGATACCCAAATAAGCACTACTTACATGAAGCGGACGAAGCGATAAAAATCCCATAATACCTGATTTTGGTTGGGTAATGCGATAACTTTCGGAAGCTAGATGTCCAAAAAACAAACCTAAAACAAGTAATACAAGGGCTATTCTGATGAGCCAAATTCCAAAATTCTTCATTTCTTTTCTAAACTAAAAGTTCCTATTATTTCAGGTTGGTAATCTTGTGGATTCGATGTTCCTGTGGCATCTACATTTTTCAAAAAGTGTAAAAGTGCTTTCATTTCGTCATCTGAAATTTCAAAAGCAGGCATTTGTTTCACTCCCGATTTTATTATGCCTTTGATATACGCTTCATTATTGGCCGTTCTAGAATACACATTGGTTAAATCGGGGCCTAAATAACCACCCAAACCATACAATTGATGACAAGTATGGCAGTTGTATTTTTGCCAAACCAATCGGCCTTCAGCTACTAAATGAAGTTCTTTTTCAGAATATTGACTTGGACTAAAAAGCGGAATTGCATAAATCCAAATGCTAAACGATATGAAACAAACGAAAAGCACCAAAAATATGCGTTTTGGATAGGCAAATAGATTCAGCATTATGAAATAGTTTTTTCTTTTTTAATCGATTTTGCACGGTATCTTTTAGGTAAATAATCTTTTAAAATGATTTCTGCGGTTTGAATTAAATTATAAGTTTCACATAAAAACGGATGCGAATCATATTTTTTGAATTTCATTTTGAAGCGTTTGCTCATCTCGGTAACCATTTCATATACTTTTTCAGTATTTTTTTCTGAAGTGTACAAAGTATCGTATTTCATGAAATGTTGCAGTTGGTTTTTAAATTGCAAAACTTCGTCGTGATGAATATTTTTATAGTGAATTGGTGTAATTTCAGATTTATTCAATTTAATTGCATCTATTGAAGAGATTAGATGATTCGCCAAATCATGTGCATAAACAATCGCTTCTAATAATGAATTCGAAGCCAATCGATTGGCACCGTGAAGTCCTGTGTGTGAACATTCTCCTATGGCAAACAATTGTTTGATAGAAGTAGATCCTGTCTCATCTACTCCAATCCCACCACATTGATAATGCGCAGCAGGAGTTATCGGAATTAAATCTTTAGAAACATCAATTCCGTTTTCAAAGCAATAGTTGTAAACCTTTGGAAATTTTGTTTTAAACGTTTCTAACGGTAAATGTCTTACGTCGAGCCAAACGTGTTTAGAATGTTCTTTCTTCATTTCGTCAGAAATTGCTTTCGAAACAATATCTCGAGTTGCTAATTCACCATCAGGATGATATTCGAAAACAAAACGCTCCATTTTATGATTTAAAATATGAGCTCCAAATCCTCGAATCGCTTCTGTAATTAAGAACGCCTGACTTTTATTAGGTTCGTAAAGCGCTGTGGGATGAAATTGAATATGTTTCATTTTTTCCAATTTAGCACCCGCTCGATATGCCATCGCCACACCATCTCCAGTAGAAACAAATGGATTAGAAGTAACGCTAAACACTTGTCCCGATCCACCAGTTGCTAAAACAGTTGCTTTTGCTACGATGGAAGTTACTTCACTTTTTTCATCAAATCCAATAATTCCGATGCATTTTTGATTATCTAGCAAAACATCTGTGGCAAAAAAAGAAGTTCTTATGGTAACATTCGCCAAATTTTGAACAACTTGAATCAACTTGGTTTCAATTTCTAATCCTGTTTTGTCTTTGTGATGTACAATACGATTTTGAGAATGGCCACCTTCTAATCCTAAATCCAAATCGCCTAAATAATTCTTATCTAATTCAACACCCCATTGAATCAATTCTTGTAATCGGGCAGGAGCTTCTGTAATGACGTGTTCGACTACTTTTTTATCGGAAATACCTTTTCCTGCAAGTAAGGTGTCTTGAATATGTTGTTGGTAAC
>JBFYPW010000148.1:0-3602 GCA_041303115.1 Flavobacterium sp. | reverse complement strand
GAAACAATTTTTGAAATTGCGAAGCGTCCATAATACCATCACAAGCAGGTGAAAAGACATTTACATTCTCTGAAAGTGCAATTCCAATATTACTTTGAGCTAAAGCGCCTGCATCATTTAATCCATCTCCAACCATCATTACATTTTTTCCTTCGTTTTGAAGTTTTTGAATGTAATCTAATTTTTGCTCTGGTTTTTGATTGAAAATTAATCTGGTGTTTTGTGGCAAAACGGATTGCAAATACTCTTGTTCACCATCGTTATCACCAGATAAAACTACAGTTTTGAAGTTGTTTATATCCAACTGATTGAACAATTTATTAAACCCTTCTCTATATTGATGATTGAAGGCAAAATAACCTTTATATTCTGAATCTATTTCAATATGTACTTTAGTATTTTTATCTTTTTCAATTTCTAATTCTAAATTCATTAAGTGAAGAGAACCTATTTTGTAGGAAACATTTTCAACTGAAGCTAACATTCCTTTTCCTACTATTTCTTCGTATGAATTAATTGCTACTATTTCTGATTGAGGTAAAAACGCATACAGTTTTCTACTTAAAGGATGATTTGAATTTCTGACAATACTTTTAATGTTAGCAAGTTCCTTAACAGTTAAATCTGAACCTGTATATTCTATAGTTGATTTTAAAGACGACGTAATGGTTCCTGTTTTATCAAAAACAATCGTATCTACTTTTGCCATTTGTTCAATCACTTGAGCGTTTTTTAAATACAATTTGTGATTTCCCATAATTCGTAACACATTACCTAAAGTAAAAGGCGCGGTCAAAGCCAAAGCACACGGACAAGCTACAATTAGCACTGCGGTGAAAACATTAAACGCTAAATACGCATTTATGAACAGCCAAAATAGTAAGGATCCAAAGGCTAACAAAAGTAAAGCGGGTGTAAAATACTGACTTACTTTATCTGTAATCGATTTGTGTTTTTGGTCTATTTTTTTTTGAAAAACATCATTACTCCACAATTGCGTTAAATAGCTTTGTGAAACGGAAAACAATACTTCCATTTCAATTATACCACCCATTTGTTTGCCGCCTGCAAAAATTTTATCGCCCGATTTTTTTTCAATTGGAATGGCTTCCCCAGTAACAAAACTATAATCTAAAGCTGTTTTTGGTGAAATTAATATTCCATCAACTGGAATTAATTCCTGATTTCTAATAATTAATCTATCACCTTTTTCTACATCATAAATTTGGCAGGGTTCCTCTTCTCCATTTTGATTAATTTTCGTTACAGCAATTGGAAAATAAGATTTAAAATCGCGTTCAAATGATAAAAATTCATATGTTTTTTGTTGAAATAATTTTCCTAACAACATAAAGAAAACCAAACCAGTTAAACTATCAAAAAAACCTTGACCGTAATCAAAAGTAATATCAATTACACTTCGTATAAACATGACAATTATTCCTAAAGCTATAGGAATATCAATATTTAACATCTTAGATTTGATACTTTTATACGCAGAAATATAATAACCACTTGCCGAATATAAAAAAGAAGGTAAGGATAAAAAGAAAATCAACGTTCTAAAGAAATTTCGATATTTATTAATCCAAAATTCATCTACTTCAAAATATTCTGGAAATGATAAAAGCATAATGTTTCCAAAACAGAAAAAAGCAATTCCTAATTTATAAATTAAACTTCTATCAATTTGCTTGGGGTCTGTTTCGTAATGTTCTAAACTAATATACGGTTCATAACCAATGGATGACAATAAATAAACGATGTCTTTTAGATTAGTTTGCTCTGAATCATAAGTAATTCGAACCTTTTTTTGTGTGAAATTAACCTGAGAAGTACTTATTCCCTTTTGAAGTTTTTGTAAATTCTCCAAAATCCAAATACATGAGCTACAGTGAATATGTGGTATGTATAAGGAAACAATATAAGTTCTATTTTCTTGAAATTCCAATAATTTGGATTGAATTTTTTCATCATCTAAAAAATCATATTTACCATTAATTTCTTGTGGTGTGGCTCCTGGAGCCGATTGAAAATCGTAATAACACGTTAAATCATTTTGACTAAATATTTCATATACTGTTTTGCATCCCAAACAACAGAATGATTTTTCGTCAAATTGTATTTCTTCCTTTGCAGTATATTCCTTACCACAATGAAAACAATTTTTATTGCCCATAATAATGCTCATTTTACCTAATACAAAGGTTGTATATTGTTCATAAGTAAAATATGATATTTGTCATACTATTTGTAAATTTGTACCAACTTCAACTAATTTTGTTTTTATGGGGAAATGTGAACAATGTATTGTTAGGGAATTTAGTGCTATAAAGGCATTAAAAAAAGATGAGTTATTGAGGATTGCTGATTGTAAAACTTCATACTCCGTAAAAAAAGGAGAACCAATTTTTAACGAAGGTGATGCCTTAAATGGTATCTATTGTATTAAAGATGGCGTTTGTAAATTATCGAAACTTAGCGATAATGGTAAAGATCAAATTGTAAAACTTGCAAAAAAGGGAGAACTTTTAGGACAGCGCTCTTTGATAAGTGAAGAATCTACTAATTTAAGTGCTGTTGCTATTGAAGACATGCAAGTTTGTTTTATTCCAAAACATGAAATTTTAAAGTTTTTTAGCGAGAATAATCAGTTTTCATTAAATATGATGAAATCGGTTTGTGGCGATTTAAAAGATGCCGATGATAATATGGTGAATTTGGCTCAAAAAACAGTAAAACAACGTTTGGCAGAAACCTTACTTAAATTAGAATCCGACTTTGGTATTCAAGAAGATGGAAGTTTAAAAATTCAATTATCTCGTGAAGAAATTGCTGGAATGATTGGTACAGCTACTGAAAGTTGCATTCGCTTATTATCTGAATTTAACAAAGAAGATTGGATTTCTTTACAAGGCAAAAAAATTACCATTACCAATAAGAAAGAATTACAAAGAATAGTTTAAATAGAGTAAATATCGATTCAGATACTTATTCTTACTCACTAAATATGAATAATAATTTTATTAACGAATTTTTTGGAATAGGCATACAAAACGGAAAAACACCAGAAAACTTAGGAATGCTCTGGCGTTCGGCGCAGAATTTTGGTGCGAGTTTTATTTTTACCATTGGAAAACGTTATGCCAAACAAGCTTGCGATACACATAATGCAGTAAAAGCAATTCCTTATTTTCATTATGATACTTTTGAAGCATTTTACGAAAACTTACCCAAAGGCGCTAGATTAGTTGGTGTAGAATTAGATGATGCCGCAGTAAATTTAGAAACTTTTCATCATCCGCAACGTTGTGTGTACTTATTAGGTGCAGAAGATCATGGCATGACCAAAAAAGCTATGGAAAAATGCCATCATTTAGTAAAATTTAAATCGGAAAAAAGTTTAAATGTTTCTGTAGCTGGAAGTATAATATTGTACGACAGAGGACTAAATAAACCTAGGATTTAAAGCTTGTTCTAGAATTTCAATTCGGATAGCACGTAAAAAATCTTCACCAGCTGGTAAATGATTCATTCCCTCTTTTTCTTCTAAATCTCCGTTATGATTATTAGAATCTGCTAAACCACACCAAGGCTCAATA
>JBFYPW010000147.1:0-3636 GCA_041303115.1 Flavobacterium sp. | reverse complement strand
TCCCTCTTTCTCCGCAACAAAACCTGAAACGAAAGTTTCGGGTTTTTTTATTTCAACACTTTCTTACGAATAATTTAATTGATAGAAGCAGTGATTCAATTAATTGTATATTAATTATAAATGTAATTTAAATTATGCAACAAAAAACCCTTCAATTTCTTGTAGAAGGGTTTTTGTTAATCTAATTCATTTACTAAATGATAAATTTCTAAAGTGTAATCACATTTTTTAAGCGATTTTCCAAGTAGATAGTAGATTTTGAATGAACAGTTTTCTCGTATTCAATTAATTATTCTAGTATTAATTTTCCACTTTTAATCACGTTATAATTGTCCGATATTTTGTAAAAATAAATACCTTTTGGTTGATTTGATAAATCTATAGAACTTTCATTTTCAACTATAGATTTATAATATATTTTTTGCCCTAAAACACTATAAACTTCAATCATTTTAGTTTTTAAACTATCGTCAATTTTTACATTAAAATAACCATTGCTGGGGTTGGGGTAAATTACAGTAGTACTCAGATCAAATGAAGGATTAGATAAAGTTGAATCGCCATTAATTCTTACAATACGATTTCTTACAATGCCATTATAAGAGTTGATAGTACCTCCTATAATGATTTTTCCGTCATTTTGAATGCAAGTAGTATAGACCCAATTATCCGCTCCTGTCCCTTGGTTAAAAGAAAAATCAATACTTCCGTCAATATTCAGTCTAGCAATACGATATCTTGCGGTTCCATTGTAATTAATAAAACCACCTCCAATAATAATTTTTCCATTGTTTTGAATGGATATAGTCCTTACATATTGGTCAGCTCCTTGTTGTCCGATGTTAAAAGATGTATCAATACTTCCGTCAGTATTAAGTCTGGCAATACGATTTCTAGTAGTTCCATTGTAACTAGTGAAACTACCTCCAATAATAATTTTCCCATCATTTTGAAAGGAAGTTATAGATACACGCTCATTCGCTCCTGTTCCTGGATTAAAGGAAGTATCAAGACTTCCGTTAGTATTCAATCTGGCAATACGATTTCTCGCAGTTCCATTGTAATTTGTGAAACTACCTCCAATAACAATTTTCCCATCGTTTTGAATGGAAGTAGTAATGACCATAGTAGTGGTTAGAACAGAATTACTCGCTCCTGTTCCTGGGTTAAAAGAAGTATCAAGAGTTCCATTTGTATTGAGTCTTGCAATACCATTTCTCACAGTTCCGTTATAAGAGGTTAAATTACCTCCAACTATAATTTTCCCATCGTTTTGAATTGAAGTAGTATAAATATAATTATTCGCTCCAGTTCCAGGGTTAAATGAGGTGTCAAGACTTCCGTCAATATTCAATCTGGCAATGCGATTTCTATTAGTTCCATTATAAGAAGTGAAATCACCTACAATAATAATTTTTCCATCGTTTTGATTAGAAGTATGATAAATAACATTATTTGCTCCTGTTGTTATGTTAAATGAAGTATCAAGACTTCCATCAGTATTTAGTCTCGCAATGCGATTTATATTAGTTCCATTGTAAGAAGTGAAATCCCCTACAATAATAATTTTTCCATCGTTTTGAAGGGAAATAGAATTAATATTATCATTCGCTCCTGTTCCTGGATTAAAACTAAGATCAATAGTCCCTGGTTGCCCAAAAAACGAAGTAGAGAATAAGATAAGAGTTAAAAGAATAATTTTTTTCATATAATTTTATGTTAGTGAAACACAAAATTACTATATAAATTATCAATTTTAGCCCATCACTAGCCCATTTTTGTTTAATCTCTAACCTGAGCCCCATTTTTAACTGATTCTGCAACTCAATAATGCAATCCTACCTCCTCCGCAACAGAAAACCCGAAATTTTGTTTCGGGTTTTCGTTTTAGGAATTCCCACTTTGGGATCATGGAATAATCTTTCTTACTTAGCTGAATTAAAACACTAAAGCTTGATTTTCAACTAGTTATATTTTTTTAGTTAAAATATCTCTGAAGTATTCCACTTCAATAGTGTTTCATTATAATTGAATATTTGAAAGCATTACCGTTCACTAGTTTTTTATATTTTATTTATCGTTTAAGATAACTTCATTTTATCAAATTCATACATTTTTACGTTAAAAAATTTGATAAAGTTATTAATTATGTTACAATAGTGTATATTTGTATTAACTATCTTATATTAATAATTTAAAAAATCATAATATGAAACTTTTAACAATAACCGCTTTTTTTATTTTCGCTTTTGGTTTAATTCCTCAAAATAATTATTGTCAAGAGAAAGATGCCTTAAAATCAAATAAAATTATTGATTCTCTTTATAGTTTAAATCATTCGAATAATTTGATATTAATTAGTCAGGTTTCATTTAAAACTCGAGAAAAATATGAAAGTTCCAATGTAGATGCTCTTCCTATTAACACAAAAGAAAGCTATGGTTATAACCCACATCAAACTGAAAATAATTTTTTATTTCTCTCATTTGGTGCTGAATCACTACCAATTAAATATAAGTTAGGGAATAAAAAAATTAAGATAAGTGTTTCAGTTCAAAATAAATTAATTGATAGTAAAAGCTATTTTTGGATGCCAGAATACGATGGAAATTATTACATCTATTTCCCTTTAGAAAGTAAATATTTTAATTGCACAGCTACCAATACAAATATTAAGATTGACATAATTGAAGATAATACAAAAGCTATTGTTACTTCAGAAGTTGTTAAATATGAAACCTATTGCGAAACAGATTAATTGCATAACTAGAAAAAGAATTTATATTTAATATAGTTTATAATTTTTTGAATATAGCTTTGGCGAATAATCCTCTTTCTCCGCAACAAAACCCGAAACGAAAGTTTCGGGTTTTTTATTTATTTATTCTGTGGAATGAAAGCTTGTAATACCAACTGAAACAGCCCCACATAACAAAGCAAACGATTGGAGAGCGACCACTTAATTGCTAAGTTGCTTGAAAGAGTAATTTTCGTACATTTGTATCGTATTGAATCTTTATTTAGACGCAAATATCAAATATTAAAGTTTATGAAGCACAAGTTTAAATCGTTTACTATTATCTTGCTATTATTAGCAACGTATACTTTTGCTCAAACTGGGATTGGCACTTCTACACCACATGCTTCAGCAAAACTTCATGTAAGTGCTTCAGACAAAGGTTTTTTACCACCTCGTGTTACATTAACAGCCGCTACTGATGCAACAACTATTCCTAGTCCTGCTGAAGGCTTATTAGTTTATAATTTAGGTTCAGTGGGATTACAAGCGGGTTACTATTATTGGAATGGTACTAATTGGGCTACCATTGCTACAGGTACTACTGCTGGAAATGCTGTAGTTGCTGTGGATATGGTAAAGCTGTATGGTGAAGCCTATTCAACCGCACCAACTAAAATAGCTCATTCTAACGGTTATAGTTTTACAGTTCCTGTATCTGGGAGATACCTATTTGATTTTTCATCTTCAGGCTATGTTAATCAAACATCATTTACTTTTACCTTCTCAGTAAGACAAGGAACAACTGTTTTAGCTTCAGATTTTCAAACATCAGCCAATAATAATATTCATGTTGAGTATAACGGAAAACTGGAGGTAAATTTGCAATCTGGCACAAC
>JBFYPW010000146.1:0-3747 GCA_041303115.1 Flavobacterium sp. | reverse complement strand
CAACTGGAGGAACTGTAACATATAACAATAATCAAAGATTGTTTATAAAAGAAGATAATGTAGATTCGAATAGCATGTTTAGGAATTCGTTTAGTTCATCAATTGTATTACAAGAAAGTAATCAAGAAGATACTTATGATATAAATCTGTTCAAGTTAATTCGTTTAGGATATACCGCCTTAAATACAAATATGCACAGACAATTATTGTTAGGATTTACACCTAATAACGAAGCTACTTCAGCAATTGATAGTGGATTTGATGGTATTTTATTTGATTTGCAAACCAATGATGCTTATTTTCCATTAGCTGATAAAAGTTTGGTTATTCAAGCTGAAGGAAGTTTTAATGAGAACGGAATTTTTCCTGTGAATATTAAGGCTACTACTAGTGCAAATGGTAAATTTGTAATTGAAGAATTGGTAAATTTTGATCAAAATCAAGAAATTTATTTGCATGATAATCAAACGGGTATTTATCACGATTTAAAAATGGGTGAAGTTATTGTACCAGTTACAGCTGGTGAAAATTCAAATCGATTTACCATTCGATTCAAAAATGAAACGCTTGGAAATAATGATTTTGAATTAAATAATAACTCATTCTATCATTACAATAATGAAATCATAATTTTAAATCAACTTATTGAAGAGGAAATTAAAGAGGTTACCATTTTTAATGTTTTAGGTCAACATGTTAAAACTTGGAGAGATGAAGATTTAGAATTATCTACTATAAATTTACCAACAAATCACTTTGCAAAAGGAATTTATATTGTAAATGTAATAACTAAAGTAGGGAAGTACTCTAAAAAAATTATTGTAGAATAAATTTTGTATATAAAATAAAAAAAAGGCGAATTAATTATTCGTCTTTTTTTTATGTAAAGTATTGATATGTAAAAAAATATTTAAGTAATCTTAAAAAGTCATTTCAAAATAAAATTAATACCATCAGTAAATTTGCATTTTATATTTATGAATTATGATATAAATTACATTAGGTAATTTACTTTATATCTTTTCAGTTCAAATTTTATAACTTTATCATTTTCAAAAAATAAGTACAAATATTTTTTACAAAAAAAACAATTTTTTGTGTCAATTCTAAACATCCATATATTGCATATGTAATCGTTAAAGCAAAATCCAAATTGTTCTAAAATAGCCTTCTTGCTTTGCCCAATTAAAAGTTCACATTCAGGGAGATTAATTAAACTCATTCTAATGATAAAATTAATAAACCAACAAAAATTATGATAAAATAAAAAGCTAACTCCTTAAAAGTTAATGTAAGCGTAAAATTTCTTTTTAGTTTATCAATTATAATTTTCATGAGTATAATTTTTATAATGCAGTAATATATTATCAAATATATTGTTAGAAAATTTAATCTAAATTTTCTAGTTTGTATAATGATTTTGTTAATTCAACTAAGTTGTTAGTTTTTGTTTTTTTTAATATTCTCATTTTATATGTACTAACAGTACTCAATGCAAGAGAAAGCTTTTTTGATATTTGATTTATTGAGTATCCTTTCATTAACAATGTAGCGCATTCAATTTCTCGTTTTGATAAGAAATTTTTGCTTCTAATAGTATTTGTAACAGTTTTATAGTTATTTTTTTTCTTAAAAATTGAATTTAAACAATTAATGATTTTCCCTTCATCACTTACTTTATCTAAATAAAAAAAATTATGAGAACTGTAGTTTCTTTTTAAATCACTGTCTTCTGTTAAAAAAATTACTTTTAATTCCTTTTTAAATAAGTTAGATTTATCTTGAATCAATTCTAATTCAGAATGATTTTTTGTATCAATTATTAATAAATCAAAATTTTTTTTAAATTCTGCACCAAATAGTTGTTCAAAAGAATCTAATAAAGTAACATTTGAATTTATGTAATTTTTTTTTACAAAAATAGAAAGTGCAACTCTCACAATAGGATAATTACTATAGATTAGTATATTGTAACACATCGTTTAAATTTATGTTTTAAATTAAATAGTTAATGGAGAAGTTAAAGAAATGATAATAAACCCCCTCAAATCTAATTTCATTTTCTTCATTTAAAATAATTTCACCCCCTCAGATAAATTATTTTTTTTAGTTTTTGGTAAACTAATTACTTCTCCATAACTATTTTTACTAAATAGGATTAACTACATCTTTAACAATTCTTTTTAAAATAAAATCGTATGTTTTTTACAAATAACAACTTAAGTGATTTTTTTTATTTTTTATCAATTACAATTTTTTAGTTAAGTTTTTTAAATCAGGGACAAAATTGTGTTTATTACATTGATATAACTATAAATTCACTTCGTCTATTTGCCTCATGCTCTTCTTCAGAACATTTAGATTCGTTAGTTTGTTCACAACCACAATCATTTATTAATTGTAATTCACCATAACCTCTTCCGGTTAATCGCTCTGCTGAAATTCCACTTTCAACTAGCCAAGCAATAGTAGATTTAGCTCTTCTATCTGATAACGCTTGATTGTATTTTGCGGTTTGACGACAATCGGTGTGAGAACGAACATCTATTTTCATGGTAGGATTTTTTTTCATTACTTGAAGGATTTTTTCTAATTGTAATGCTGCATCTGGTCTGATATTAGACTTGTCCAAATTGAAATAAATAATTTTGATATCAAATGCTTTTGCTAAATCTGAACCAACACCAACTTGTTTTACTCGTTTTATAATTGGTAATTTTGATTTCGTTTCACCTGTAACTCCTCCAGTTACTACAGAAGTTTCTACTGTTTCGTAGTCTTTCTTTTCTGCTCTTACAAAATATGTTTTTTCACATTCTAATCCTTCAAATCGATATTCACCATTTTCATTAGCAATCATATTGTTAATCGAATTCATTTTTTCGTCAAACAGCGTTACCTTAGCATTGGCTAAAACTTCCTTTGTTTCCTCATCCGTAATTACTCCAGAAACGACTTGTTTACAAGTGTATGAAAGTGGAATTTGCTCTACGAATTTATAAATGTCATCGTTTCCTTTTCCGCCTTCTCTATTGGATGAGAAAAATCCGAATCTAGTTTTTGAATCCATCAAATAAGCAAAATCGTCTTGTGAACTATTTACAGGCGCACCAACGTTGAATACTTTTGACATGGTTCCGTCTTCGTAAACTTTTACAGAAAAAACGTCTAAACCACCTAAACCTAATTGTCCGTCAGAAGCAAAGAAAATTTCGTTTTCATCAGTTACAAATGGGAAGGTTTCACGTGCTTCGGTATTAATTCCACCACCTAAACTTTCTGGTGTTCCAAAAGAACCATCAGCATTAATTGCAACTTTAAAAATATCGGATTGACCTACAGTGCCTGGCATATTTGATGCAAAATATAATGTTTTATCATCTGGACTCAATGCTGGATGTGCACAGCTGTATTCGTCACTATTAAACGGTAATTCTTCAACATTATCCCATTTGCCTTGGTCGTCCTTTGTTGATTTATACAACTTTAATAGAGTAGTTTTTTCTGTATCCGTTTTTTGTTTCCCGTTGGTGTAATTATTACGGGTAAAGTACATTGTATTATCGTCTTTAGTAAACACCGCAGAAGATTCATTAAACTTAGAATTTATTTTTTTAGATAATGGTTCAGGATCTACTAAATAACCTTCAGAACTAACAGTAGCGCTGTATAGATTATAGAAAGAAGCATTAGTCCACGTGTGTTTTATGTTGGAAATACCACTTGAATCTCTTGTTGAAGTGAATA
>JBFYPW010000145.1:0-3804 GCA_041303115.1 Flavobacterium sp. | reverse complement strand
AAGGTGGCACACATGAAGTAATGGTAGAAGATACAGAAGGTTGTACGAATTTAACTATAGATGTATTAGTAATTGATTATCCAAAATATTTTACTCCAAATGGTGACGGAATTCATGATACGTGGAAAATTATTGGATTAGAAGCAAAACATAACGCAAAAATTTATATATTTGACCGATATGGAAAATTAATGAACCAAATGGATCCTTTAGGTGAAGGTTGGAATGGAAAATTTAACGGTGAAGACTTACCATCAACAGATTATTGGTTCACAATTGACTATAAAGAAAAAGACCAACAAAAATTATTTAAAGCCCATTTTTCGTTAAAAAGATAAGAAAAGATTACTATGAAACTAAGAAATTTATTACTACTTAACCTAATTATTTTTTTTCAATCAGCATTTTCTCAAGAGGGAATTGCGGTTTATACAGATTATTTAACAGATAATTATTATTTGATACATCCATCTATGGCTGGTGCATCAAATTGCGCTAAATTAAGAGCTACAGGAAGACAACAATGGTTTGGTCAGCAAGACGCACCATCTTTACAAACAATGAGTTTTAATACCGCTATAGATGAGGATGGAAAATCTGGAGTAGGAATGATTGCTTTTAATGATAGAAACGGTTATCATTCGCAATCTGGTGCAAAATTAACCTATGCACATCATTTATTGTTTTCTCGTACAAAAGCTGATTTAAATATGCTTTCTTTTGGTTTGAGTACAGCTTTTATTCAAAGTAGGTTGGATGAGACGGCATTTAAAGTTTTTGATCCGCAAATTTATGGTGGGATTACACAAAAAGATTCTTACTTTAATATAGATATTGGAGCTTCATATCATTATATGGATTTTTTCACACATGTTACAGTGAAGAATTTTATTGCGAATAGGAGAGAACTCTATCTAGCTGGTGTGGAGTCTGATAATTTAAGAAAATACTTATGGAGTGTTGGTGCCAATTTTGGAGATACGGATAATATTTCTGTAGAACCTTCATTCATGTTTCAGGTAACAGAACAAACTGGAGAAAAAGCGATTGATTTAAATGCTAAAGTATATAAGGCAATGGATTTTGGTAATATTTGGGGCGGACTTTCATATAGAACAAGTTTTGAAGGGACACAATATACAATAGAAAAGGGTATTGTAAATACTCAAAAATTACAGTATATAACACCGTTTGTAGGTGTAAATTTCAAACAGTTTATGTTTGGATATTCCTACAACCAAGTAATTGGTGATGTTAAATTTGACAATGCAGGATACCACCAATTAACTATTGGATTAAACTTATTCTGTAAACCAAAAGCATACGACTGTAACTGTCCAGCAGTTTCAAACTAATATATTTAATCCCGATTTTTTCGGGATTTTTTTTAATTTTATTTGTATGATTATTAAAGAAGTTAGAGGTAAAAATCCGGTTATTCCAGCGGATTGTTATGTTGCAGAAAACGCAACGATTGTTGGTGATGTTTCTTTTGGAGAAAATTGTAGCGTTTGGTTCAATGCCGTAATTAGAGGCGATGTAAATTTTATTTCAATTGGAGATAAAGTAAATATCCAAGACGGAGCAGTTATTCATTGTACTTATTTAAAACACCCAACAATTATAGGTAATAATGTTTCTATAGGACATAATGCTATTGTTCATGGATGTACCATTCATGATAATGTTTTAGTGGGAATGGGTGCCATCATCATGGATGGATGTGTGGTTGAAAGTAATTCGATAATTGGAGCGGGAAGTGTAGTAACTCAAAACACGCATATTGAAAGCGGTTTTATTTATGCAGGAATACCAGCAAAAAAAGTAAAAGAATTAAATACAAGTGATTTTGCAGGCGAAATTGATCGAATTTCTAATAATTACGTAATGTATTCCAGTTGGTTTAAAGAAGACTAAAATACCTTATAGTCAACTTTAAATGATGATCCTACTAAATCTTGCATTACATCTGGTTGATTATTAATAAAAAACGAGTGAAATACTTCATTGGAGGTATTATATAAGTTATTCACTTCTAAAATATGTTTGGTTTGTTTAGCTACTGCTTCTCCTGAGTCAATTATTCTAATATGGTTAGGAATTAATTTTTTAATTTGTGGAATCAAATAGGGATAATGCGTACAACCTAAAACCAAATAATCTATATCTTGAGCCACCATTGGCTCTAAATATGATTTTAAAAGCTGTGTCATTTTTTCAGAATACATGGCGCCACTTTCTATAAGTTGCACCAATTCGTAACCAATTTGCTCCATTACTTTTACATCCGAATACAAAGCGACAGTTTGATGAAAAAGTGCGCTATTTAAAGTGCCTTGCGTAGCTAAAATTCCAATTTTTTGAGTTTTTGTTTGTAATGCGGCAGGCTTAATAGCGGGTTCAATTCCTATAAACGGGATGTCATAAGTTGCTCTTAATACTTTAATAGCATTTGTTGTGGCTGTATTACAAGCTACAATAATAATTTTACAATTGTTGTTTAGTAATATCTCAGTATTTTTTATACTTAAGGCAATTATTTCTTCTTGACTTTTTTGACCATAAGGTGCGTTTTTACTATCTGCCAAATAAATGGTACTTTCATTTGGTAGAAGTGCGTGTACTTCTTTCCAAATAGATGTGCCTCCTACGCCAGAATCGAAAAGTCCTATTGGGTTTTTGTTACTCATAAAAACAAATGTAAAAAAAAACTGCTCAATCTAAAAATAAGATGGAGCAGTTATAGTATTTTTTTATGTTTTATTAGAAACCTAACTCTTTTTTAACATCAGCTAATATATCAATACTTCCAGCACCAATATTTAATACAGTTCCAGGAGAAGTAGCGTCAATAGTATAAGACAAACCTTTAGCGTCTGATACTTTTTTTATTGCAGCAAGTGCTTTTTCGTATATTGGTTTTTGTAATTCAATTTGTTTATCTTGTAATGATTTTGATGCATCATCTTGATATTTTTGAATTCTTGTTCCCATATCTTGCATTTCTTGAGAACGTGTTTGATTTAATAAATCTCCTGCAGTTTCTGCTTCTTTTTGGTATTGAGCTGCTTTAGTTTGGTATTCTGCTACTAATTTTTTGTATTCATTATCATAGCCTTCTTTCAATTTTGTTAATTGAGCTTCTGCTGCTTTCATAGCTGGCATAGTAGTCATTAAAGCACTTACATCAATATGTCCAACTTTAGTTTGAGCTGTAGCAACTTGCGCACCAAAAAATAGTACTATTGCAATAATTAGAGTTTTAAATTGTTTCATTTTAATTTAATTTAATAAGGGTTATTTAATTGTTGTTTTAGTTATTTATGTTTATTTATTTTCTTTTTTCTTATTTAACAAGGCATCTCTTTTAGCTTTTTGATCATCCAATAATTTCTGACGTGCTTCTGCTCTTTCTTTTAAAAGGGCCGCTCTTTTGTCATCTGCTTCCTTTTTCTTAGCAGCAATAGCATCCTTTCGTTCTTGTAACTTTTTTTCTCTATCGTCTTTTGTAGTCTGTACTGCTTTTTCTTTTTCTAATATTTCAGGATTTTCTTTAGTATCAAATTCTCTTACATCTTTAGCGTCTTGAATTTTTTGTTGTTTTTTAGTTAATTCAACTTTTTTACCTGCTCTTTCTAATGCTTTTAATACAAAATCACTGATATCAAAACGTTCTGCTGTATAAAGCATCGTTAAATCAGAAGATTTATCGAAAATAAAATCGTATTTCCTTTGTTCTGCAATATCCTGTACTACATTAAAAACCTGGTCTTGTATAGGTTTTACTAATGCCGATTTTTGAAT
>JBFYPW010000144.1:0-3837 GCA_041303115.1 Flavobacterium sp. | reverse complement strand
TTGTTCCTGTAGTTATATAACTTGTGTTTGTTCCAGCATATTCAGAGTTTGTTGTAACTGTTGCTCCAAAATAGATAGGATTAAATGTTACAAATCCATTATCCACATTTGTGTTAGCATTTGGATCTTCTGTAGTGTTTTTAATTTTTAAACCTTTAGTAAAACCATCAATGTAGATGTTTTGGCAATCCCACATTCCAGCACCTTCTTTTAAATACATTCCATGCTCTGAACCAGCTAAACTACCTTTAATAATTGTAAAGTTTTTTAATGTTGCATCTGTAGTTGGAGTTGCAGCGCCATTGTCTCCGTTGTTTGAACCTTCAACACCAGCTTTTGCACATTCTTTAATGAAAACATTTTCTAAAGTACCAGTATAACCGTCAGCAAAATCTAATGCATCATCTTCACTATGATAACAAATTAAATATTTACCATTTACAGCTCCACCAAAAAATTCAATTCCGTCATCACCATTCATGTAAGCTTGAACATATTCGAAAACTGTTCCGCTTCCTACTCCAAATAATGATACTCCGTTAAATTCTTTATCACCATTAAAAGCAGCTCCTGTATATTCTACTCTTAAATAACGAATAACTCCAGAACTATCTGTGTTTTCAGTACCACCATATGTTAAATCACCAACTTCAGAAGTTGCAGTTTGACCTGTTGATCCTCCTTTGTTTGTATTTGCTCTACCACAAATTACTAATCCACCCCAATCTCCGGTTGCTTTAACTGCGTTACCACTTGTCATTACAACTGGGTTGGTAGAAGTTCCATTAACATAAAGTAATCCGTCTTGTGCGATTGCGATGTAAGATGCAGTTCCACCAGTAGCTTCAATTCTTGTTCCTGCTGGAATAGTTAAAGTTGCACCACCTCTTACAATAAATGAACCTGTTAAATTGTAAACTTGTGTAGGATCTAAAGTTGCAGATTGTCCGTCTAATAATTCACCTTGAAAATTTGCAGGATTAATAGTTACTGCATTGTTATTTCCATCAGAATCTTCATCTCTTGAACAAGAAGTGAAAGTTAAAACAGCTATAGCTAAAGCTGATAATAATAAATTTTTCATTTTTGTGTTATTTAATTTGTTGATACAAATCTATAATTGATTTGTTTTTTTTTGATTACCCTAATGTTATTAGTTTATTAAATAAAGAAGGCAGATTTTTTTAAAAATCTGCCTAATATTTATTTAGTGTTAACTAATTGTTTAGAATGAATATTTCATAGAAATGCTAAAGTTTCTTCCTTTTTTGTAGGAGTCAACCACAACATCTGGGCGTTGAGTACCACTTTCGTTAACACCTTCTTGAATTCTTACAATCGTTGGGTCTGTTAGATTTTTGGCACTTAGACCAAATCCGATGTTTTTACTAATATTGTATTTTAAAATAAAATCTAAAGTAATTACTTCACTATCTACTAAATCACCTTTTTCGGTAACTCCAAGAGCAAAAATTCTGTCAGAAAAATAACCTCCAGCTAATGTTGCTGTTAAAGATTTATCATTTTTATATTCTTTATTAAAACTAATGTCAGAATTCACTAATAAATCTGAAGCTCCAGTTAGCCTTGAATCTTGATTAGTAAAGGCTACGTTCATACCTGGATTTTCTCTAATCACTTTTTCTGTATCTAAATCTTGAGTTGTATGTAAATAAGAAACATTTAATCCAAATCCTAAATTTGTCTTTTCTCCAGTAGTATTGTTTTCACGTGAGATTATATTTTTTCTTAATTCTCCTTCTATACCTAATCCTATAGCTCTTTCTCCTGAGTTTACCCAAGAAATGTCATTTGTTGCTGATGCAATTGTTGCTTGGTTAATTGGATTTTGTATGTATTTACCAAATCCTGTAAACGATACTACTTCACCATTTTTTGGAAAATATTCCCATTTTAAATCGAAATTATAATCGGTTGAGCTGTATAAATTTTCGTTTCCAATATAACTTTGTCCTACTTCTTCAAATAAGAAAGGAGCTCTTTCTTTAAATTGTGGTAAGGTATAGGTTTTACTTGCTGCAAACTTAATGTTTTGTTTTTCATTTACTTCGTATTTAGCTGTTAACGAAGGTAAGTACTCCATTGTATCAGACAACTTTTTTCCTGTTTTTAATGAAGTGTTGTAAAAAATATCTTGAATAATGTATTCTGATCGGAAACCAGCAATTACAAATAATTTTGGTGTAAACTGGTATTCAATAGCTCCAAAACCAGCAGAGATGATTTGTTGACCATTATAATTTTGAGGAACTAAAGCATTTGGGTTGCTTAGATTTCCTCTAAATGTTTGGATGTTGAAATAACCTAAATTATAACTATTTTGATTAAAATAACCATCAATATTGTTTAAATCTATAATTTCTTGTGAATTTATTTTAAAGTTTAATTGAGTAGCATCAAAGTTAATCTCTTTATATCTTGCACTATATCCTGCAATAAATTTACCTTTATAAGTATCGTCTGCTGTTTTTCCAAATTTATATGATAAAGTAAAATTTCCAGCCAATTCATCATCAGTCATATCTTGGTAAAATCTGTGGTTATCCGATTGATTCAAATTTGATACAATTAATGGTGATGTGTTTGGGTTGTCATTATCTAACGGAACAAAAGTATTCTGCATTCTGTCTGGAATAAGATTGTTCATCATATTATAAGATAATCCCCAGTCAAAATTAATTCTATCATTAAATGTATGATTCCCTAATAATTGATTAATTAACAACGAAGTTCTTTCAAAAGTAGAACGTCTTAGAAAACCACCACCATCAGGAGCTGCATCAAAAATATCTATTACACCTGTAAATTCTTCGTGTTTTTGAGATGTTGAGTTGATATACATTGTATTCCATTTGATATTATGGTTACTGTTAATTTTGTAGTTTAAGTTTGCCATAGCATTTGAACTTGTTTGATATTCGTATGCTTTTCTAAAAAAATCTTTTTTGGCAATAGATTGAACACTTACACCACCTCTTCTTTCACCTTCTTTGTAATTGTAACTATTGTCAAAAGAAGCATTTAAAAAGAAACTTAATTTTCCATTTGAACCTACAGAATAAGAATCGCCACCTCTTAAGTAGAATGAACTTCCAACAGGTGTTGCGGCTTGTTTATCCCAACTTGTAGTAAAATTATATCCTCCTAATGGATTGTTTGGTATAGGTTCATTGCTAAATCCGTGAAAACTTGGACCATCTTGTAAGTAGAATTTATTTTGAGAAATAGCATTTGAATTAACATTCATGCCGCTTCCCACTTCAACCATTCCGCTTCCTTTATATGTTTTAGAAACGATATCTACATTAGCTCCAGCAAAATCTCCGTAGTTTTTATAGTTAAATGTTTTGTCTATTCCAATGTATTCTACAATATCAGTAGAGAAAACATCTAAAGACATATTTTTTGTTGAAGGATTATTCGAAGGTAAAGGCAATCCATTCATTGTAGTAGAATTATATCGATCTCCTAAACCTCTCACAAAAATATCGCTTGAACCTTCTTGTTTTGAAATACCCGAAGTTTTGGCTACTGCAGCTGCTACATCTCCAATTCCTTTTTTAGAAATTTCTTCCGCTCCAATACTTTGTTTAATTTCTACTGCTTTTTGTTGCTCTTGTAACAAAGCGCTTTCTTTTTCTTTTGAAACAGTTTGAATTACGACAACATCATCTAATTGTACACCATTAGATTCTAATGTGTAATCAATTTTCTTTTTCTCATTAGCTTTGACCGTAAAAGGAATTTCTTTAGTGTCATAACCTAAGAAGCCAATCACTAAAGTGTAACTTCCTGGTTTAAGTGTTAAGGAATATT
>JBFYPW010000143.1:0-3897 GCA_041303115.1 Flavobacterium sp. | reverse complement strand
ATGTTATTATAAATGGTATCGGCAAATAAGAACACATCTTGTAATACCATAGCGATTTCATTTCTTAACGTTTCTAAAGCAAAATCGTTAATATTGATGTCGTCAATTAATATTTTTCCAGAATCGATTTCATAAAAGCGATTCAGTAAATTGATAATTGTTGTTTTTCCAGCACCAGTGGCTCCAACAATAGCAATAGTTTCTGCAGCTTTTACTTCTAAATCTATTCCTTTTAAAATTTCTTCTTCTTTTAAATAACTAAATCTTACGGTTTCAAATTTTATATTTCCTTTTAATTTTTCTGAAGCAATTGTTCCGTTGTTTTGTACTTCTGAATTGGATTCTAAAATTTCAAAAACTCGGTCTGCAGCTACAATTCCCATTTGCATCACATTAAATTTATCAGCAATTTGGCGTAACGGCGTGTATAACATAGCGATATACATATTAAAAGAAATTAGTTGCCCTACACTGGTATTGGTGTCGCCATTAATAATAAATAGGGCACCAAAATACACAACTAATCCTAATGTAATACTTGAAACAATATCGGCAATTGGAAAGAAAATACTATTGTATAAAATGTTTTTTAACCACGCTTTATTGTGTTTGTTATTGATTTCCTTAAATTTTTCTAATTCAATTTTTTCTCTATTGAATAATTGCACGATTTTCATTCCTGTTAATCGTTCTTGAATAAAGGTATTTAAGTTGGCCACTTCATTTCGCACTTCGTTAAAAGCTATTTTCATTTTTTTATTGAAAATATTTGTAGCAATTAATATAACCGGCATAATTAATAAAACTATGCCAGTAATTTTCCAATTGATTAGTAACATAAAAATAAGTACGATAATCATTTTTAATACGTCACTAATAATCATAAACAAACCTTGACTAAATATGCTGGCTATGTTTTCAATGTCTGAAACACATCGTGTAATTAACTTACCAACTGGTTCATTGTCGTAATATTTAATTTTGAAACTGGCTAAATGTGCAAATAGTTTTTCACGAATTACTTTTACAATATCTTGGCCTAACCAACTTGAAATGAATACAAAAAAGTATTGTGCTACTACTTCTAGAAGTAGTATTAAAAACATAATGGCTACTAATACTTTTATATTATATGAAGCATTTCCTTCTATTAATATATTGCTAATTAGGTCTAAAAAATAATCTTGTATGACATTGGTTTCTTTGTTGGCAGTAACAAAATATTTATCAATAGTAATGTTTAATATTAACGGACGTAAGCCTGCGACTATCGCTAAAAATATAGCCCAAAATGCTACCGAAAAAAGTTTGCTTTTAAAAGGAATAGCATAACGCATTAATTTTTTAAAAGAAGATGATTTTAAAACGCTCATTTGGCTTATAATTTTTGAAGGCTAAATATATGGATATTTTACTTTTGTTAAATACAATCCGTGAGCTGGAACAGAAAAACCAGCATTATTTCGGTTTTTACTTTCAATAATGGTTCTAAAATCGGATAAAGATGTTTTATGAATACCCACATTTATTAGCGTTCCAACAATAGCTCGTACCATATTTCGTAAAAATCTATCGGCAGTAATGGTAAAAATAATCTGATTTCCGTTTTGTTGCCAATGTGCTTCTGAAATTTTGCAATTAAAGGTTTTTACATCGGTATGAATTTTAGAAAAGCATTCAAAATCAATATATTCAAATAATATTTTGCAGGCATCATTCATTAAATTTAAATCTAATTTATGATGTACTTTCCAACTGCCATCTGCATTAAAAACATCTTTAAAAGTAGTGATATGATATTCGTAAGTTCTACTTGTGGCATCAAATCGAGCATGCGCATCAGGTTGTACTTCAATAATATTAAAAATAGCAATATCTTTTGGTAAAAATGAATTTAGCTTTTGAATGGTACTTGGTATGTCAAATTCAATTTCTGTGTCAAAATGGGCAAACATTTGCTTAGCATGTACACCAGAATCGGTTCTTCCTGCGCCAACAATTTCAATTTTGTCTCGAAGTACTAAAGATAAAACCGTATCTAAAGTTTCTTGTATTGAAATGGCATTCGGTTGTATTTGAAACCCAAAATATTCTTTTCCGTTATATGCAAATTCAATGAAGTATCTCAATTATCTTTAAGTTTCTAAGTTTCTGAGTCGCAAAGTTACTAAGAATTTGAATTATTATGTTCAATGTTTTCTTAAAAATAAACAATAAACTATATTTTTTTGTCAACTTTGCAGCTTAGTTACTCTGTAACATAGAAACTCTTATTAAATGAAAAAAATATTACTCCTTTCAGATACGCACAGTCATATTGACGATACGATTTTAAAATATGTAAAATTAGCTGATGAAGTATGGCACGCGGGTGATATTGGCGATTTAAAAGTTACTGATACGATAAAAAAGCTTAAGCCTTTACGAGCAGTTTTTGGAAATATTGACAATCACGAAGCACGTTTGGAGTTTCCTTTAAATAACCGATTTTTATGTGAAGGTCTATCAGTTCTAATTACTCATATTGGAGGCTATCCCGGAAAATATAGTCCAGCTATTCGAGAGGAAATTACTCAAAACCCACCCAAGTTATTTATTTGCGGGCATTCACATATTTTAAAAGTGATGTTTGATAAGAAATTAAACTGTTTGCACATGAATCCGGGTGCTGCAGGTATTTCAGGGTTTCATCAAAAAAGAACAATGCTGCGTTTTGAAATTGATGGCGATAAGATTCAGAGCTTAGAGGTTATTGAAATAGGAGACAAGTAAAAAGTATTTACGATTTAGGATTTGCGATTTACGATTTTGTATTTACGGAGTTTAGAGAAGTAGTAAAAAACGAAAATCCGCTTTGATTTCTCAAAACGGATTTTCTACGCACTAATAAGCTAAGATGATAGGTTTATCGTATTCTGTCCACAGATTTTACGAGATCTTCGTCCCTTTTAATTGCTCTGTTAGCCAAAGCAAGAAAAACGATAGAAAAAATTGGTAGAAGCATCCCAATACCCTTCTCAGAAACTTTCGCTTCTCCAGATAGACTTAGTGAATGATATACTAATAATCCTATTATAATAAAGTTTAATATCATATTCAGTCTGTTTAACACAAACTGGTTTTGTCTTTTTTTGAAACTAAAAATACTTAGAACCGCTAATATAGCTGAAATTAAAAACAATCCAATATAAATGGTATTAGAATCTGCATATACCTCTAATTTATTTTCTGTAGTCCAAATATTAATAAAAAATGGAAGCACACCAGAAATTAGTACACATAGTAACAAATATATCGTTTGAATTCTTTGTAACATTTTTAATTTTTATAAGAACAAAAATAAGTTTTCTTTTTTAAAAAACTATTGTTTTATAATAAAATATTCGTATTATTGCATCAAATAATCGTAAGTACTTCATATACGATACTTTAAAAAAGCAAAAAAAATCTCATCACAGTTTTTTTATTATATTAAGATTAAAAAAATCAATCAACATTTATGTTTGACACATCTACACTAAAAGGGATGAAACTCTCTGATTTGCAAGAAATTGCCAAAGTAGCTAATATTCAAAAATTCAAAACTTTAAAAAAAGACGAATTAATTACTCAAATATTAGATTTACAAAATTCATCTGACGCACCAACTCAAGTTTCTAAACCAGTAAAAAAATCAACTCCTGTATCTAAAGTTATTGAAGAAGCAGTTGAGAAAACAAACACAAACGAAACTTCAGATAATGAAGCGAAAACACAACGTGCTCGTATAAAAAAAGTGGTTGTAAAGCCTACAAATAGAGAGAAAGAAGCTGCTTCTTTTGATTTAGATGCAGAAAAAAAATCTGAATCGTACAGCCAACAACCTAAAGAAGTCGTTGAAAACAATTCAGAAAATAC
>JBFYPW010000142.1:0-3921 GCA_041303115.1 Flavobacterium sp. | reverse complement strand
TTTCGTCTTTTTCGTGTTTATACATTTGTACCAACTTATCGGCTAAATGTTTTACTAAAAGTTCTGCATTAAGTGTTGGGTTTTCTAATTGACTATAATAAATTCCTTTAATTATAAACGCCATAGCTCGTGGCGAATGAATTTTACACACATTTACCAAAGCCAATTCCATAGTTTTTGATGCGTTTTCAACCAATTCATTTGGTAAAATAGATTGAATCGAAAGCAAATAACCTACAGCCCAAATTGCTCTACCATTTGAATCAGCAAGGTTTTCAGAGTTTTGATCTGTAAATTTTTTATGTTTGTCTACATAATTATAAAAGTGACCTCCGGGTTGTAAACAGTACTGTATAAAATTAAAGTAGCGTTGAATATATTCTAAATCCGATTCGTCTTTTTTAAGTTGATAATGTTGACACATTGCTACTAAAGCACGTGAATTATCATCCAAAGTATAACCAGATTCAAGATCGGGTTGATTGATTACAGAAAACTGAATCATAGCAAAATCTGTAGTCAAATTTTTAATATGATTTAAATTAATTTTCGGCATTTTATAATGCAAATCAATAACTCTATTGTTAATTTGTTCAAACAAAATCGCGTGAGAAATCGCTGAATTTTCCCAAGCGGTTGGCGCCAATTTATGAATTCCGTTTGACGAAATAGTAGCTCGGAGGCAATCATTATCTAATAAATTATTCACTTGATTTGCCAATTGGTCAGCGTTTTCAAAATCTATAATAATTCCAGTTCTATCATTTAAAACTTCCAGTGCGTGCGGAATTGGAGTGGAAATAATAGGACATCCACAACTTATTGCATACGAAAATGTACCCGACACCGCTTGATTTCTATCTTTTGAAGTAAACAAATAAATATCGGTTAATTGTAAATATTCCAGCAATTCTGGCAAAGGCAAATACTTATTTACAAATTGTACATATTTTTCTAAATGCAATTCTTTTATTCTGGCTTCTAATTCATTTCGATACAATTCACCTTCGTTTTTGACTACAGATGGATGCGTTTTTCCAATCACTAAAAACAACACTTCCGGATGCTTTTTCACAATAGTTTGTAACGCATTTATAGACGTTTCAATACATTTTCCAGAACTTAATAATCCGAAAGTTGAAATAATTTTACGATTAGCTACCTGGTACTTTTCCTTCAAAAATCTTTTGCTGGTAAACTCTACCAAATGCGTGCCGTGGGGTATTACAGTAATTTTTTGAGCATCAATTCCATAATCTTGAACTAAAATTTTCAACGATGTTTGAGTCATTACAATTAAAGTAATTGCATAACGATTGATTTCTTGCATCATACTTAATATAGCCACGTCTGGATTCGGCAATACGGTATGCAATACCACCATTTTTGGTTTATTTATTCGTTCCAATAATTCAATGAAATCAGATTCATTGGTTTTAAAAAGTCCAAATTCGTGTTGAAAAACCACCATCGAAATCGTATCCCTTTGATTGCAAACTTCAGCAAATGAACGATATGAAGCGGAAGAATCTGTTTTTAAAACATATTTTACTTCGTCTGAATATTTATATGTATCCAATTCTGATTCTAAAGCACAAATTGTAACATCAAAAGAATTGGTGAATTTATTTTGTAATGCAAAAAATAAATCTTGAGAATACGTCGCGATTCCACATTCACGTGGCGGATACGAAGTTATTATTACAATTTCTGGTAAAACAACTTCTTTTTTAGGGAAATTCATCGCATTAAAATCGCTATTCTGATGGTTTGAATTGTAGGAATTATTTTTCATATTTCTTAAATTTTATTTGCAATTAATTCTTTCAATAAATCTGATAATGGTAAAGACGCACAAGCAATTCGTTCATCGGCAGCACCATAATATATATAAAGGATATCATCAAAAACAACTGCGCCAGTAGGAAAACAAACATTGTTAACTTCTCCTTTTAGCTCCCAAACATATTCGGGTTTAAATAAAGGATAAGGCAACCGTGCGATTTCTTTTTGTGGATTGTCCAATTCAAAAAGAGCGGCACAAGCAGCATACACATATCCTTTAAGACTATCTTTTACGCCGTGATAAATTACTAACCAGCCGGCATCGGTTTCTATTGGTGGACACCCACCTCCTATATAACTTATTTCGTGATCAAATTTTGGAGAAAGCATCACATAATCATTAAAATGAAGAAAGTAATTTTTCCAAAAATCAAGTGTTAAATCTTCTAAATGTTCTACAGCGACTAAAATTTGAATTTCTGGTCGGATACGATGCATAAAATAGAATTTACTCTTTATTTTTCTTGGGAAGAAAATTAGATTTTTATCCCAGACCAACATTTTAATGCCTTCTTTCATTAATATACCTTCGTGCTGGTTGAAACGAAAGTATTTTGAATCAATATTGGGATTAGTATCCGATAGTTTATGAAATTCTTCATATGTAATTTGTGGAACCAAAATGCCTTTTTTCTCAAAATGAACTAAATCAGTTGAAGTAGCATAACAACCCAAAGCATTTACGCCATCAAATGCGGTATAGGTTAAATAATAAATACCCTCTATTTTTACAATTCTGGGATCTTCCATTCCTTGAGATTCGTAATCAAACTCTGGAATTAAAATGGGTTTATAATGTCGGTCTTCCACTTGCAAAGGGCCATTTAACAAACAATATCCAATGCTTGAATGATTTCCGGTATGAACCGCTCTGTAAAACATATGTACAAAATTCCCTTCTCTTATTGCAGCAGGGTTTAAGACGCCTTCGTTTTCAAAACTTATATTCGTTTTTTCTAAAATAATGCCTTTTTTTTTAACGTTTAACATAGCTGATATTATAAGTTTTAGTGAGTGTTTTTTAAAGAATAAAGTTCTAAAAATCAGCATTAAAAAAGTTACATAACTTTATTATATACTTACACAATTCCTACTTGTAAAAAAGGCATAAAAAATGCCAATCATTTCTGATTGACACTTTAAAAATGGAGATAAAATGAGTTATATATTATTCTTTTGCTTCTTGGTTTTCTCTGCTTTTAGCACCTACTCTATTTACTTTATACATTGGTAAAAATTTCACTTTAATAGAAGCAATTTTCATATTATCATCAGCTTTTAAACCTTCTTTTTCAACTGTGTTTTTTCTGGTATCTAACGCTTCAAACATTAATTTAATTTCGTCATAATCTTCTCTTGAAAAGTCGGCTTTATTTTTCTTGTACGAATTAAAAAAAGTATCATAAACAGATAAAATATTACTTTTGTTTACCCAAGTAAAATTCATATCACTACCAATTTTACCAGAACCAAACAAACGATCTCTTAACAACTGAGAAGCACTTAATTTTTGTGTTTTCGTATTTTTTACAAATGCTGGTTCCGTTTCGTTTTTAGAAATTACCGTAACTTTTAATTCGTCGTATTTTGCATTTGATGCATTTACTTTTTCTTGAGAAGTAGTTTTATCTGCTTCTTCTAAGTTTAATAATGCGTCATTAGCAAGCATCTGCTTCGCTTCATAATCGGCAACAATATCATCCCAATTGGCTTGACGTTCTTCAGCTGTAACCATTTTTAAAGAATCTACAAAGCTTTCTAGTTCATTGATTCTTTTATCGGCTAACTCTTTTTCTTTGCTTACACAAGAAACCATTCCTACAAGAACCATAGAAAATAATCCCGCTTTTAATACATTTTTTTTCATAATAAGTATATTTAAATATTTATATAAAATTAGTAGGTTTACACAGATTTGGAGTTATATAATTATTTGTAAAACTTACATATTTCTGTTTGTCTAAACTGGTCATAAACAAAAAAATGGCTGTCAAAATTGACAGCCACTTTTCAAAAAAAACCAAACCTAACCTTTATATTAATAATTTGTTTTTAATTCAACTCTTCTATTTTTTG
>JBFYPW010000141.1:0-3965 GCA_041303115.1 Flavobacterium sp. | reverse complement strand
GACTTAGATTTATCGAGCAATAATCATTTAACAGGTAAATTAATTGCTACCCTAATTTTAGACTTCATAAAGAGTAAGAAAACAGAAGAAAACTAAAAACTAATTACAGAAGAAAAAAACTTTATTTTTTTTTGAAAAAAAGTATTGAATTTCGAGTTTGAAGTTTTAAATTTGTAAAATCAAGAAAAGAATTGTGTCATAATGAGTGAATTGTCGAAAATTATTGATTCCTTAGAAGTAAAATTCTTTAAATTATCTAAAAAAATAGAGAATTTAGAGCAATTAAACGAAAGTTTATCTAATGAATTGAAAGAAATAAAACAAACCGCTCAAAATGAAAATAAGAAAATCATCTCATTAAAACATGAGTTGGAAAGCTTAAAAATAACAAATTCTCTTCTGGGCAGTGAAGAATACAAGAAAGAAACAAAACTGAAAATAAATTCGTTGATTAGAGAAATCGACTATTGTATAGCACAACTTTCTGAGTAATTATGACAGAAAAGTTAAAAATAAAAATTTCAATTGCAGACCGAGTATATCCACTAACAGTGGAAACTACACAGGAGGAAGGTCTACGAACAGCATCAAAAAAAATTGATGCTACGATTAAAAAATTTGAAGCCAACTATGCAGTAAGAGATAAACAAGATGTATTGGCTATGTGTGCCTTACAATTTGCTTCTCAAATAGAACAAACCCAAATTGATACTTCTACAGATATCATAGAAGCATTTGAGAGACTTAAAAAACTCGACGAAAAAATAGAAGGTTTACTTTCAAAATAAGAGAAAAAAACGTTCATACAAAAACACTAAAGTACTGCCCACATTAGTAAATATTTGATAAACTCAACACTAACTATTAAATGAGTGAATTTGCGATACTAAAGCACGTTCCGATCTGTCGGAAATCCTTGAACATCGTTTTAGCTCAAATCCTGTCTGAATCGAGTTTATTCAAACACCTAATGTGGGCTTTTTTATTAAACAAAACCTAACTATGGAATTAACAAGTATACTAATTGGAATCGTTGTCGGATTGGCTATAGGATTTGCAATTGCTAAATTTTTAGAAAAAAGCAATGTTTCAAATCTTATAAAAAACGCTAAAAAAGAAGCAAGTTCAATTTTAAGAGATGCAAAAGCTGAAGCTGAAACTGAAAAAAGAAACAAACTTTTACAAGCTAAAGAACGATTTTTAGAATTAAAAACGGAACACGAAAACGAAATTTTGTCAAAAGACAAAAAAATGGCAGAAGCTGAAAAAAGAACTAGAGATAAAGAATCTCAAGTTTCTAGTGAATTAGCAAAAGCTAAGAAAATAAATGATGAAGCAGAAGCTAAAATTGTAGAATACACAAACAAAATAGAAAACTTAGAGAAAAAATCACAAGAAGTTGACAAGTTACATAAAAGTCAAATTGAACAATTGGAGGTTATTTCTGGTTTATCGGCTGACGATGCAAGAAACCAATTGGTTGAAAGTTTAAAAGCAGAAGCCAAAACAAATGCAATGGCGCACATTCAAGAAACTATTGAAGAAGCCAAAATGCAAGCGCAACAAGAAGCTAAAAAAATCATAATTAGTACAATTCAAAGAGTAGGAACTGAAGAAGCTGTTGAAAATTGTGTATCTGTTTTCAATATTGAATCTGATGATGTAAAAGGTAGAATTATTGGTAGAGAAGGTAGAAATATTAGAGCTATTGAAGCAGCAACAGGAGTTGAAATCATTGTTGACGATACACCAGAGGCTATTATCCTATCTTGTTTTGATCCTGTAAGAAGAGAAATTGCTCGTTTAGCACTTCATAAATTAGTTACGGATGGTCGTATTCACCCAGCTCGTATTGAAGAAGTTGTTGAAAAAACAAAAAAACAAATTGAAGAAGAAATTATTGAAGTAGGAAAACGAACCGTTATTGATTTAGGAATTCACGGTTTACACCCAGAATTGATTAAAATTGTAGGTAGAATGAAATACCGTTCTTCATACGGACAAAACCTTTTACAACACTCAAGAGAAGTTTCTAAACTTTGTGGTTTAATGGCTGCAGAATTAGGACTAAACGTGAAATTAGCGAAAAGAGCTGGTTTATTACACGATATTGGAAAAGTACCAGATACAGAAAGCGAATTACCTCACGCTATTTTAGGAATGCAATGGGCAGAGAAATATGGTGAAAAAGAAGAAGTATGTAATGCGATTGGAGCCCACCACGATGAAATTGAAATGAAATATTTAATTTCTCCTATAATTCAAGTGTGTGATGCGATTTCTGGTGCAAGACCAGGCGCGCGTCGTCAAGTGTTGGATTCATACATTCAGCGATTAAAAGACTTAGAAGAAGTAGCTTATAGCTTCCCTGGTGTTAAAAACGCTTATGCGATTCAAGCAGGTAGAGAATTACGTGTTTTAGTTGAAAGTGAAAAAGTTTCTGACGATTTAGCTGCTTCGTTATCATTTGAAATTTCACACAAAATTCAAACAGAAATGACATATCCAGGTCAAGTAAAAGTAACTGTAATTAGAGAAACTAGAGCCGTAAATATTGCAAAGTAATTTCTAAATTAGTATAATTTAAAAAGCCCAATTTCAATGAAATTGGGCTTTTTTTAAAACATGTTTTTTGTAATTTATTTTAAAACAGATAAAAGAAGTTATTCTGATTAAAATAAAAATTTTAAAACTTATTCTTTCCTGTTGGTTTTTTTGTCTTACCATTAATTACTTTAATGGCAACGTACATAAACAAAATAAAAGAAAGTAGTCGTAATGACATAAAAATACTTTCGCTTTGCATAAACCCTAAAAACTTTAAATCAAAAGGAAACGCTAAAGCAGCAGAAATTAAAGCAATGAATAACAACTTTGAGTTGGTCATATTTTTAAAAAAATTCATCATACATTAAAAATTAATTAAAGAAAGAATCAACAAACTCTGACTTGTGAAATACTTGCAAATCTTCAATGCCTTCACCTACTCCAATATATTTAACTGGAATTTGAAATTGGTCTGAAATACCTATTACTACGCCACCTTTTGCAGTACCGTCTAATTTAGTTACTGCTAAACAAGAAACTTCCGTAGCAGCAGTAAATTGCTTGGCTTGTTCAAAGGCGTTTTGTCCTGTAGAGCCATCAAGTACCAGCATTACATCATTTGGTGTATTTGGAACTACTTTTTGCATTACATTTTTTACTTTGGTCAATTCGTTCATTAAACCTAATTTGTTATGCAAACGACCGGCCGTATCAATAATTACAACATCGGCATTTTGTGCCACAGCAGATTGTAAGGTATCAAAAGCAACAGAAGCAGGATCAGAACCCATTTGCTGTCTTATCATTGGCACATCTACTCTATCTGCCCAAATTTGTAATTGATCAATTGCTGCGGCTCTAAACGTGTCGGCTGCACCTAATACTACCTTAAATCCTGCTTTTTTAAATTGATAAGCTAATTTCCCAATAGTAGTGGTTTTTCCTACTCCATTAACACCAACAACCATAATTACATAAGGTTTAACATCTTTTGGAATAGTGAATTCAGATTCATTACCAGAATTGGTTTCAGATAATAACGAACCAATTTCTTCTCTTAATATAATATTTAACTCATCTGTACCTAAATATTTATCTTGAGAAACTCGTTTTTCAATGCGCTGAATAATTTTTAAAGTAGTATTTACACCAACATCTGAAGAAATAAGCACTTCTTCTAAATTATCTAAAACCTCATCATCTACTCTAGACTTTCCGGCAACAGCTTTTGTTAGTTTAGAAAAGAAAGACGTTTTTGTTTTCTCTAATCCTTTGTCTAATTGCTGCTTTTCCTGTTCTGTAATTACAGGTTCACTTTTATTAGATGAAAATATTTTTTTAAAAAAACTCATTGAATTTGGTGTATAATGATATGATTTTCATTATTATTGGAACAAAAATAAAATAAAAAAAGCTAC
>JBFYPW010000140.1:0-3972 GCA_041303115.1 Flavobacterium sp. | reverse complement strand
TTGTTTCGATAATAGTAGCGCCAGGTTTTAAAATACCTTGCTCTTCTGCATTTTCAATAATATATTTTGCAATCCTATCCTTTGATGAATGTCCGGGATTAATTGCCTCAACTTTTGCATAAAAGTTGCCTTTTAAGTTTTTGCTAATATTATTTAATTTTACAATTGGGGTATCTCCAATTAAATCTATAATAGAATTATATACTTTTTTTTCGTGTTTCATTTTATAAGTAAAGTGCAAAAATAGACTTTTTTTTTGACTATTTTTTAATATTTTCTAAATCGAATAGGAATGCAAACTCTTTGGCTAATTCTTTTAAGGCTTCAAATCTTCCAGAAGCTCCACCGTGACCCGCATCCATATTTGTATCTAAAAACAATTGTTTGTTGTTTGTTTTTAGCACTCTTAATTTTGCCACCCATTTTGCAGGTTCAAAATATTGCACTTGTGAATCGTGTAAACCTGTTGATACATACATGTTTGGGTATGCTTGTTCTTTTACTTGATCGTATGGTGAATAGGATAACATATAATCATAATAATTTTTTTCATTTGGATTTCCCCATTCGTCATATTCTCCAGTAGTTAATGGAATAGTGTCGTCTAACATGGTTGTAATTACGTCTACAAATGGTACTTGTGCAATTACACCGTTGTATAATTCTGGAGCCATATTAACAATAGCTCCCATTAATAAACCACCTGCAGAGCCACCTTCAGCATATAAATGCTCTGCAGAAGTGTATTTTTCTGAAATTAAAAACTTACTACAATCAATAAAATCCGTAAATGTGTTTTTCTTTTTTAATAATTTTCCATTTTCGTACCATTCTCTTCCTAAATCTTCTCCACCACGAATATGAGCGATAACGTAAATGAATCCTCTATCCATTAAACTTAATCGTGTACTTGAAAAATACGGATCCATTGAAGAACCGTAAGAACCATAAGCATATTGTAACAAAGGATTTTTACCATCTTTTTTGATGCCTTTTTTATAAACAATACTCATAGGTATTTTTGTCCCATCTGTTGCAGTAGCCCAAATTCTTTCTTCTTTATAATTATTTTTGTCAAATTTTCCACCTAAAACGGCTTGTTCTTTCAATATGGTTTTTTCTTTTGTTTTCATATTGAAATCAATCACAGAGGAAGGCGTGGCCATAGATTGATAGCCATAACGTAAAACATCCGTGGCAAAATCAACATTAGAAGTAGTATAGCACGTATAGGTTTCGCTATTAAAAGGCAAGTAATAATCGCCAGAGCCATCCCAAGGTTTAATTTGAATTTTATTTAAACCGTTTGAACGTTCTTCTACTACTAAATAGTTTTTAAAAATTTCAATGCCTTCTAATAAAACATCTTTTCTATGCGGAATTAAATCGGTCCAATTATCTTTTTCCGTTGCGTTTTCAGGAGTTGTCATTAATTTAAAATTGGTCGCTTTATCGGCATTTGTTAAGATGTAAAATTTATCTTTATAGAAAGAAATCGAATATTCTAAACCACGAGTTCTAGGTTGAAATACTCTAAATTTTCCATCAGGATTATTCGCTTCTAAGATTTGATATTCGGTTGTTAGTGTACTTCCAGAACCAATTATGAGGTATTTTTTCGATTTTTCTTTATACACAAACGTATTGTACGTATCGTCTTTTTCGTGAAAAACTAAAACGTCTTCGGAGGCATTTGTGCCTAATTTATGTTTAAAAATTTTATCAGAACGTAAGGTTTGTGCGTCTTTTCCAGTATAAAAAAGCGTTTTATTATCGGCAGACCAGCTTGAACCACCAGTTGTGTTTTCAATTTTATCTGAAAGAATTTCGCCTGTTTCTAAATTTTTAATTTGGATGGTATATTGTCTTCTTGAAATCAAATCTAAACCAAAAGCCACTAATTTGTTGTCGCCACTTACATTCATTCCGCTTAAATTGAAGTAGGATTGTCCTTTTGCCATTTCGTTACAATCGAATAAAATTTCTTCTTTCGCATCTAAACTTCCTTTTTTTCTGGCATAAATTGGATAATCTTTACCCGTTTCAAAGCGAGTGATGTACCAATATTCGTTATAAAAATAAGGCACAGAACTGTCGTCTTCTTTAATTCTGGATTTCATTTCAGCAAACAAATCGTCTTGCAATTGTTTGGTATGCGCAGTAGATTTTTGGTAATATTCGTTTTCTTTATTTAAATAATCAATTACTTCAGGATTTTCTCGTTCGTTTAACCAATAGTAATTATCCGTTCTAACATCTCCGTGTTTTTCTAACTTTTTTGGAATTATTTTTGCAATTGGTGGTTGAATGGTTTTCATTTTTTGATTTTTATTTTGTGAATGTATTTGTGTACTAAATAATAAAATAAAAGTTAATAATATTACTTTTTTCATCTGCTAAAGTTGTTAGTAAGATTTCAGAGCCCATGTTTGTTATAGTGCTGAAGTCAATATTTGTAAAAATTGCGCGAATTGATTTTGTAAAAGTAATATAACAATTAAATAAAAATACTATTTTTTTACTTTTAGTTATCTCTTTTTTTTAGGGTATAGGTAAAATTCAAATAGAAATTGTTATCATCTATCAAATCAACATTAATCTGGGGTAGTCGTGATATGTAAATGTAACCTATATCTAGCTTTACTGACGAGTTTAGTTTATATGAAAAGTTTGTGAATATTCTATTTTGATCAAAAATATGTAGTGCATCAGTTCCAGTTGTATTTATCAATATTTCATCACCAATAGCTACGTTATAATTTGAATTAAAATCATATCTAAAAGCGAGTCTATTTCGCAAACGAGTCGTGTTTTCTATAGATCCCTCAAAAGCTCTATATTCAATTGCAGTTCGATCTACAACATAAAAATTCATGGCCAATTGGTGTTGTAATTCTAGTGATGCTGTGAAGCGATATTCGTTAGTAGGTTTTGCAACTGCATCACTTTCTTTTTGTATTATTTTGTAATTTGAAAAATAAGCAAATGGTGATATACCATAAACAACATCTTTGTTTTGTTTGTAATAGATCCAAGTTCTAGTGGCATGCACTAAATTTTTATCGAAAAGATTATTACTTTCAAAATCATTTTGTCTGCGATGAATTAACTCAATTTCTGTCTTGAGCTTTTCGTTCAAAGGAATGTTAACAATCGCTTTAGACCAATAATTATGATGTCTTTCTTGAGAACTTGCAAATAAAAACGCAAATAAAAAAAATGTATATATACTTGATTTTATAATAATAAGAATAATTAGAAATTGAAGTTAATGATAAAATTAATAGTACTCATATTGGTTTTATTAAAGACATTTTTTTGGTCGTTGTACGTTTCACCATCATTAAATTTGTGAACATAAAGAAAATGTGCATCAAAACCTTTAAGAAAACCTTGAAAATCATAACTAACATCAAAGTTCGTTTGATAGTATGAAGGTAATGCGTATTTATTCATTTTATAATTTTTAACATCTGGCATTTTATAATGTCCTACTCCTATGTATGCTTTGAATGTTTTTTTTGGACTATAATAACTTATTTTAGTCATATATGCCGTTACATCTCCAAATCCTTCATTTCGTTCTCTTGGAAGAAAAGTATAAAACGGGTCTCGTCCCCATTCTCTTGGCATTAAATAACGTCCTCTATCTGTAATTCGGTTATAGTTAAGAGTTACTTCAAGAGTTTTGCTTTTCCAACCTAGTTTTCCTCCAAATGTTTGTGAATTAGCATTTTTTTCAAAATAAGTTTTACTTTGGTTACTATTTCCACCATCATTAAGTGCCGTTTGATAGATGGTTTGAAAACCAAAAAGTAATTTCGAATTTTTATTCAGATCATATTTATAATCAAATTGCAATAAAGAGGTAATGAAAATATTTTCAACATATTGATTAAATATTAATGCTTTTAAGTTTTTTACTGACTCATTTTGAACGCCGAGTATATATATGCCTTTGCTTTCAAGATT
>JBFYPW010000139.1:0-3994 GCA_041303115.1 Flavobacterium sp. | reverse complement strand
ATTACTGAAAACGCAAAAATTATTGGTGTCGGAAATGGCGATCCAAGTTCACACGAACCAGACAAATGCGCAACACATTCTTGGCAAAGAAGTGCTTTTAACGGAAAATGTCAAGTAATTATTCAAGCTGGAAAAAATACGGGGGAAATAACATTTGAAGCTAAATCTATCGGATTAAAATCAACAACCAAAATTTTAAAACTTGTAAATTCTAACTAATTTACAACCACAAAAATGAAGAAAAAACTCATTCAACATACCATAAAACGTTTTGAAAAATTATTTCAAAAAAAACCTGAACATATTTTTCTTTCACCTGGAAGAATAAATATTATTGGCGAACACGTCGATTATAATGACGGTTTTGTTTTACCCGCTGCCATTAACAAATACATTTGCTTTGCTATTTCCAAAAATAAAAATTCAGAATGCGTACTTGTAGCTAAAGATTTAAATGAAGCATATTCATTCGATATAAAAGACAAATTACAACCCGTAGAAAAAATGTGGGTAAACTATATTATAGGTGTACTGCATCAATTAAAAGAAAAAGGGTTGCCCGAAAAAGGATTTACTATTGTTTTCAGTAGCACTATTCCAATGGGAGCAGGACTTTCTTCTTCAGCAGCCTTAGAATGTGGCATCGCGTATGCAATGAATAAAATGTTTCAATTAAAATTATCTAAAGAAGAAATTGCACGAATCGGACAAAAAGCTGAACATACATTTGCCGGAGTCAATTGTGGAATTATGGATCAATTTGCATCTGTATTTAGTAAAAAAAATAAGGTAATTAAATTAGATTGCACCACGTTAGCGTACGAATATCATAAAGCAGATTTCAAAGAATATCAATTGGTTTTATTTGATAGTTGTGTCAAACATACGCATCTAACTTCGGGGTATAACGACCGAAGAAATGAAGTAGAACAAGGATTAGCCATCATAAAAGCAAATTATCCTGAAGTAACTTCGTTTAGAAATTGTACTGAAAAGATGGTGCTTTCATTAAAAAATACGTTAAGCGAAATCATTTTCAACAGGTGCTTATTTGTAGTACAAGAAATAGAACGCGTACCCTTAGCTATCAAAGCGTTATCAAATGGAAACATAAATCAATTGGGCGAATTAATGACAAAAACCCATTATGGTTTATCGGAATTATACGAAGTAAGTTGCCCCGAAATGGACTTTTTAGTTACCGAAGCACTGGGTGAAGCTGAGGTGGTTGGCGCACGAATGATGGGTGGTGGTTTTGGAGGCTGTACCATAAACGTAGTAAAAAAAGAAACGGCTGACAACGTAATTCAGAAGCTTACAAAAGCATATAAATTAAAATACAACATCGATTTAAAAGCATATAAAATAAAAATTGCCAAAGGCACCAGCACGTATGGAATTTAACATTAACGAACATCCGCACAGAAGATTCAATCCGCTACTAAACGAATGGATTTTAGTATCGCCACATCGAGCAAAACGACCTTGGCAAGGGCAAAACGAAAAACCATCTTTGGGAAACAGTGTAGCGTACGACGAAAATTGTTATTTGTGTGCTGGAAATACCCGATCTAATGGCGAACAAAATCCGCAGTATGATGCATGTTATGTTTTTGACAATGATTTTCCAGCCCTATTGGAAGACGACATTACTTTTGAATCGAAATTGAATCCCTTATTTCAAATAAAACCAGAAAAAGGAATCAACAGAGTCATTTGTTTTTCACCCAAACACAACATTACGTTAGCCGAAATGGACGTGAAAGAAATTAAAAACGTAATACACACCTGGAAAGAAGAATATGCCACTTTGGGCAGTAAAGACTTTATTAATTACGTGCAAATTTTCGAAAACAAAGGCAGTGTAATGGGCTGTAGCAATCCCCATCCGCACGGACAAATTTGGGCACAATCGTCGCTACCTACACAAGTAGAAAAAACACAAAAAAGCTTGCAAGCCTATTTTGAAAAAAACAATACCAGTTTGCTGGAAGATTATTTAAAACAAGAATTAGTAGCACAAGAACGCATTGTCATTGAAAACGAACATTTTGTAGTTTTGGTCCCGTTTTGGGCAACTTGGCCTTTTGAAACCATGATTATTAGTAAAAGACATTTTGGAAGTTTGTTAGGATTAACTACTAAAGAATCTGAAGCATTAGCCGAAGCTATACAAGGCATTACGGTAAAATACGACAATTTATTTGAAACGTCTTTTCCGTATTCGGCGGGCATACACCAAGCACCTACAGACCGAATTTCGCATCCCGAATGGCATTTACATATGCATTTTTATCCACCGTTATTGCGCAGCGCGTCAGTAAAAAAGTTTATGGTAGGCTACGAAATGTTAGGCGAAGCACAACGCGATATTTCTCCTGAAAAAAGCGCCGAAATGTTACGTAATTTGCCAAATACACATTATAAATTAACTCACAAAAATTAAAACTATGCAAACATTAGCCAACTTAGATTACTTAGTTTTCTTTATTTATTTTATCATTATTGTAGGTTACGGACTTTGGGTATATCGCAAAAAAAAGAAAGCCGAAGCCAGTAGTAACGATTACTTTTTAGCCGAAGGTTCGTTAACGTGGTGGGCTATTGGTGCCTCATTAATTGCCAGTAACATTAGTGCCGAACAATTTATTGGTATGAGTGGTAGCGGCTTTAAAATGGGATTGGCCATTGCTACCTATGAATGGATGGCAGCGGCAACCTTAATTATCGTAGCGGTATTTTTTATGCCAGTGTATCTAAAAAATAAAATATTTACTATGCCACAATATCTCGAAAAAAGATACAACAGCAATGTAGCTATGATTATGGCGGTGTTTTGGTTATTATTATATGTGTTAGTCAATTTGACATCGATATTGTATTTAGGAGCTTTAGCCATTAGTAGTATTTCTGGATTAAACCTTACGTTTTGTATGGTTGCATTGGCGTTTTTTGCCTTAATGATTACGCTTGGCGGAATGAAAGTAATTGGTTATACCGATGTAATTCAGGTGTTCTTTTTAATTTTAGGTGGTTTGGTTACTACTTATTTGGCTTTAAACTTGGTTGCAGAATCTTTTGGAACTACAGGTGTACTAAATGGTTTTAACGTGATGACCGAAAAAGCAAATGATCATTTTCATATGATATTTGAAAAGTCGAATCCCAATTATATGGATTTACCTGGACTTTCCGTATTAATTGGTGGGATGTTAATTATCAATTTAAATTATTGGGGTTGCAACCAATACATTACGCAACGTGCTTTAGGTGCCGATTTACAAACTGCGCGTTCTGGAATTTTATTTGCTGCCTTTTTAAAAATATTAATGCCTATTATTGTGGTTTTACCTGGAATTGCCGCGTATGTATTATACCAAAATGGCGGATTTCAAACAGAAATGCTACAAGATGGAAGTGTCAACCCAGACCGAGCTTATCCTGTGTTGTTAAATTTATTACCAGTGGGTTTAAAAGGATTATCGTTTGCGGCATTAACGGCGGCAATTGTAGCTTCCTTGGCAGGAAAAGCAAATAGTATTGCCACTATTTTCACATTAGATGTGTATAAAAACAAAATAAATACAGAAGCTACCGACCAAAAACTGATTTCCATTGGTAAAATAACTATTGCTATTGCATTGGTTGTAGCGGTTGTAGTTGCACCCTTTTTAGGAATTGATAAAAAAGGAGGATTTCAGTACATTCAAGAATATACCGGTTTTGTGAGTCCTGGTGTGTTTGCTATGTTTATATTGGGTTTCTTTTGGAAAAAAACAACTTCTAACGCGGCCTTATTTGCTATTATTGGTGGATTTATACTTTCTATACTGTTTAAATTTATGCCTGGTGTTGTAGACCTTTCTTTCTTAAACGGAGTAGGATTTTCAGTACCGAATGCAGAAGGCATTTACGAAATACCATTTGTAGACCGTATGGGCTTTGTGTTTATAATTTGCCTTATTGTAATGTATTTTATAAGTAGGTACGAAAC
>JBFYPW010000138.1:0-4027 GCA_041303115.1 Flavobacterium sp. | reverse complement strand
TGGCACAATCGAGTGGGTTTTCGGGTTGGGTGCAAACGGGTAAAAAAACAACACGATTTAATTTGATTTCAGATTTAATGTCAAATACATTTGATGCATACAGAGAAACGTTGTATGAATATCACATCAATGGATTAGATAAAATGGCTGACAATTTAAAACAAGGAAAATTGGGGATAGTAAATGCTATTGATACTTTACTTAAAGTGCACAAAGTAAGACCAAATTCGCTTTTAGCCCGAACTTTTTTTGACACTAAAACAGACGAAATTGTAGATATTTTTAATGGCGGACCAGGTATTGATACAGTCAAAGTTAGAGAGAATTTAGCTACCATTTCTCCATTAAATTCTTCCAAATGGAATAAAATAAGATAATATGCTTTTATCTTTATCAGTTCAAAATTACGCCTTAATTGAGCAACTTAATATTAATTTTTCCAATCAGTTTGCTACCATAACAGGGGAAACTGGTGCGGGAAAATCGATATTATTAGGTGCTTTGGGTTTAATTATGGGAAATCGTGCCGATTTATCTTCCTTAAAAGATAAAGAAAAAAAATGTGTAGTCGAAGCCAGTTTCGAAATCTCAAAGTACAATTTGAAATCTCTTTTTATATCTAATGATTTAGATTATGAAGACACCACAATAATTAGACGTGAAATTTTACCTTCTGGAAAATCTCGTGCTTTTATAAATGATACTCCTGTTAACTTATCAGAATTACAACTTTTAGCAGAAAATTTAATTGATATTCATTCGCAGCATCAAACTCGCGAATTAGAACAACAAAATTATCAGATTTCAATTTTAGATGCGATGGGTTCGAATGCCCAAAATCTAAATGAGTACACCATTTTATTATCTGATTTTAAACTAAAATCTAAAGAATTAGAACAGGCAATTGCTGATAAAAACACACTATTTACAGCTCAAGAATACAATTTACACTTGTTAAATGAATTAGAACAAGTAAATTTAAAACCGGAGGAACAATTGGAACTAGAAGGCGAATTACTGAGTTTAAATAATTCTGAATTAATTACAGAAACGCTAAGTAAAATAGTTTCAAGCGCAAATAACGAGCAATTTGGATTTGTTTCATCGATTAAAGAATGTAAAAATGCATTGCAAAAAATTGCTGGCTTTTCTTCTTCGTATGCAGAAGTATTTGAAAGATTACAATCTGCATTAATTGAATTAGAGGATATTACAGATACTACATTTCATTTAGCCGAAAAAAACACATATAATCCAGAACGATTAGAATTTATTTCAAACCGATTACAAGTAATTTACGATTTACAAAAGAAACATCAAGTTACGACCATAGAAGATTTGTTAGAAATACAAAATCAGCTTTCAGAAAAAGTACTTTTAGTAGACAATTTAGATGAAAAAATACTTCAATTAAAAGATTATTTAAGTCAGAAAACAACTGAATTGACCACAATATCTAAAACAATATCAAAAAATAGGGGTGAAGCCATTCCTGTTTTTATTTCTAAAATTTCTGCTATTTTGTATGAATTAGGTATGCCCGATTCGCAATTTAAAATGGAATTAATTACTTCAAATTCGTTTCTTTCCAACGGAACAGATGAATTAGAACTTTTGTTTTCTGCTAATAAGGGAACTAGTTTAGGTTCGTTTAAAAAAGTAGCATCAGGAGGAGAAATGTCAAGAATTATGTTAGCGATTAAAGCTATTTTAGCTGATTTTTCTAAATTGCCAACCATATTATTTGATGAGATAGATACTGGTGTTTCTGGAGAAATCGCTCTTAAAATGGGTGAAATTATGAAAAAAATGAGCACCAACCGTCAAGTTTTTGCGATTACACATTTACCGCAAATTGCTTCAAAAGGCGATTCACAATATAAAGTTTCAAAAGAAACTATTTTAGAGAATACGATATCTAAAATTTTAAAATTAAATTCTGAAGAACGAATTATTGAAATTGCAGAAATGTTGTCAGGGAAACAAATTACCGAATCAGCTCTATCGCACGCAAAAACATTATTAAATTAAAATGTATACTTTTGTATCAAGTTTTTAAATACAACAACAATAAAAATATAAAATTATGATTATCGAACCAAGAATGCGTGGATTTATATGTTTAACAGCTCATCCAGATGGTTGTGCTCAAAATGTAAAAAATCAAATTGACTATATAAAATCAAAAGGTAAAATTGATGGTGCAAAAAAAGTTTTAGTAATTGGTGCTTCAACAGGTTTTGGTTTAGCGTCAAGAATTACAAGTGCATTCGGTTGCGATGCAGCAACTGTTGGTGTTTTCTTTGAAAAAGAACCAAGCGAAGGAAAAACGGCTACGCCTGGGTATTATAATTCGGCAGCTTTTGAGATGGAAGCAGAAAAAGCAGGATTGTATGCAAAAAGTGTGAATGGAGATGCGTTTTCAAATGAAATAAAACAGCAAACCATCGATATTATTAAAAAAGATTTAGGTCAAGTAGATTTAGTAATATATAGTTTGGCTTCACCAGTTCGTATGCATCCTGTTACAGGAGTTTTACATCGTTCAACATTGAAGCCAATTGGTGGAAAATTCTCAAATAAAACCGTTGATTTTCATACAGGAAATGTTTCAGAAGTTTCTATCGAACCTGCAAATCAAGATGATATTGATAATACAGTTGTGGTAATGGGTGGTGAAGATTGGTCAATGTGGATGAATGCCTTAAAAGATGCAGGCGTTTTAGCAAATGATGCTATGACATTAGCGTATTCTTATATAGGTCCAGAAGTTACTGAAGCAGTATATAGAAAAGGAACAATTGGTCGTGCAAAAGATCATTTAGAAGCTACGGCTTTTGAAATTACTAAACAATTAGAAAGTGTAAACTGTAAAGCATACGTTTCAGTAAATAAAGCACTGGTAACGCAAGCAAGTTCAGCTATTCCAGTGATTCCATTATACATTTCATTATTGTATAAAACTATGAAAGCGGAAGGTATTCACGAAGGATGTATCGAACAAATGCAACGTTTATATTCAGACCGATTATATAGTGGCAATGCCATTCCAACAGATGAAAAAGGAAGAATTAGAATTGACGATTGGGAAATGCGCGATGACGTTCAAGAACAAGTTGCTAAATTATGGAAAGTAGCAACTACAGAAAATTTATCAGAAATTGGAGATTTAGCTGGGTATAAAAAAGACTTTGATAGTTTATTCGGTTTTGGTTTTGAAGGTGTAAATTATCAGGCAGATACTTCGGAAATGATTTTTATACCTAGCATCAAATAACAAATTAACAACTTAATGTTAAAAAATCCCGAGACTTCGGGATTTTTTGTTTTTCATCGATTTTTTAATTCATTTTATCGATTAATTAACAAATGTTAATTAATATGTTTTTTTTTTTTTGTTTATTTACCATACTAACATAAATTTTATAATAATGAAAAAAATTACTTTCTGGCTCTTCACACTCTTTGCATGTGTGCAAATCCAGGCCCAAGTAGGTTTGTATACCTTTTCTCAAGGTAATGAAACGTACTCGGAAATCACAGGAGGTACAGTACTTGGTACGGCTACCACTACGACAAGTTTTGATTCGCAAAACTGGACGATTCCTGCTGCTTCTATTCCATTTAATTTTAATTTTAATGGAGTAGACTATACAGGATGTACAGTAAATTCGAATGGTTTCATCACTTTCGGAGCAACTGCTCCAAGTACATCGTTAACTACCCCAATTTCTTCTACAACAGGTTATGCAGGAGCAATTTCTGCTTGGGCTGGAGATTTATGTGGGGCATTTATTGCTAGTTTAATTACTAGTGAAACCAGATGGGAAGTTGTAGGTACAGCTCCAAATAGAGAATTTGTAATTCAGTTTAAAAACTGGAGACCAACGTATTCTTCTAGTACAACTGACGTACCTTTTATCAATTTTCAAATTCGTTTGGCAGAAACTACCAATCAAATTAAAATTGTGTATGGATCTAATGGTTATGCTATAGGTTCAGCAGCAGCTTCAGGAACTAGACAAAT
>JBFYPW010000137.1:0-4062 GCA_041303115.1 Flavobacterium sp. | reverse complement strand
CCCGAAAACCAAACGCTTTTACCTGTAAACAAGGTAATTATAGCACCAATCAAAAATAAGCCAACAGCACTTAAAGCAGTACTAATAACTACCGCCTTCATTCCTCCGTAAAAGAAAAATGGAATAACGGGAATAATCGCACCAATACCAAAAAGCACAAAAGAAGTTATTGCCGCTTCCATAGCAGAACCTTTTAAATCTTCTGCATTTATACCTAATTCTTCTTTAATTAAAAATTGATGTGCCAACTCTTTATTTGAAATTATATCAGCTGCCATTTGATTGGCTTGATCTTGTGGTATGCCTTTTGACATATAAATTAAAGCTATTTCTTTTCGTTCGCCTTCAGGGTTAGCTTCTAATTCGTCCATTTCTAATTGCATTTGGTTTTCATACAATTCTTGAGAACTTTTAACCGAAATCCATTCGCCTAATGCCATTGATAGTGCGCCTGCTAACAAACCAGCCATTCCTGCAAGTAAGACTTCACTTTGTCCGCTCGTAGCACCTGCAATTCCCATTACCAAACTAAAATTAGAAACCAAACCGTCATTTCCGCCTAAAACAGCAGCTCTTAAAGCATTTCCTCCCACAGAACGATGTCTTTTTTCAAAGCGTGCTAGATTGGAACCTGAAACTTTAGTAGTTGAATTTAAAATATTTTTTAATATCGTAACGTGAGCTGTATCAGAAATGGATTGTGCCGAACTGTATTTTTTTCTAGCACCAATAACGGAATTAGATATGCTTTTTTCAGTATCCAATAAAACGCCTAAAACATAATCGTAACCAAAAATAGCTCCAATTTTATGTAATGTTTTTGCTCTAAAAGAAGGCAAAGGCAAATCGGTTTCCGTTAAATTGTTTTTCTGAATAAAAGCTACAGCGTGACTGTGCTCAATTTCACTCATTTGTTTAAAAACTTCAGCAACCGCTTCATCTTCTTCATTTTCAGCAAGTATTTTATACAAATAACTGGCATCAATTTCTGTTTGAATGCTTTTTAAACTAATCATATTGGAAGTTTTAATTATACTAATCCGTTATACTTTCTGGTAAACCATTCGATAGTTAAAGATACAACAATAATAACTAACAACCACAAGGAATCTATTAAAGGAGAATTTTTAATTATAGTTTTTTCTACAGGCAAATAGGTGTCTTTTTGAAGTAATTTCTGAACTAACTTTTCTATTTGGTTAGGATATATAATTTCTCCATTATTCTGATTGGCCAATTGTTGTAATTTTGACACATCCGGATTGACAAATTGTTTTTCCACATCAAAATCTAAAACTTCAAAAGTTCCGTTATAACTGGCATTACTGGTTGACTCTTTTACTTGAAACGTGTAATTACCTGGAGTTAAACCATCAAAAATAGCTTGATAACCATTGTTTGCTTTTGAGAAATTGTAGTTTTTTGTTGACTTAGTATTTTTATTCGTTAATGTGATAGAAAGATTGGCGTTTTCTTCTAATTCATAACTTTTATTAAAATATTGAGCAAAAATTTCAATGGTTTCACCAGAATTATAAAAACTTTCGTGTTCCACTAATAGTGATTTCTTAGCAGAATTAGTAGATAAATACTGAATTATCTTATCGATAAATAGGTCGTATTTCTCGTAAGATCGATTTAAAACAAAACTTTCCATACGCCATTTCCAAGAATTTTCACCTAATAAATAAGCATTTCTACTAGTTCCTTTTTCAGAAAAAGTTAATATAGGATTTCCAACTTCAATGCCGTTTACTTTTGCTTTCAATAAGGTGTTTACACTTCCTTTTTCAGTAATTTTTCCAAAAGGATTCTCTAAGGGTGGAAATTGCGAAAACTGAATATCAGTTTGTGCAAAAAGATTAAAATCAGACACAAATGAAGCTGTAAAATCTTCTTTTTTATTGGTTAATTTAAACACTAAATCGGATTGCATTTGATTTAATAAAGTATAATCAGTGGCCATTCCGGTTACAATAAACGTGTTTATTTTTAAATTTTTATTTGCTTCAAATACTTTTCTAAATGACGCATTTGGTTGATACAAAATTAAGACATTGAATTTTTTTAAATCACTAATTGAATTCGGCTTAACAATCGTTACCTTACGTTGTGCATTAGATTCAATGGCGCGTTTTATAGCACCTAAATCTGGATGAGAAACATCTGAAATTATTGCAATTTCTTTTTTCTGATCCAGCACTTCAACGGCAAAGTTTTTAGTATTGTTATAACTATTTTTTTCTTTAACAGATGAAGAAAGTACCGCTTTGTATTTTTGTAGTCCTACCCTATCAGCTTCTAATAAAATTTGCACCGATTGCACTTTATTTTTAGCATCGAAATTTACAGTTTGACTGGCAATTTTCTTGCCATTTTTTTCAATTGAAAAGGCAGCGGAAACCGACTTATTACCATTGTATTGCAAGAATACTTCTACTGGAAATTTATTCTTTAAAAACGAATATTTATTCGCGTTAAGCTGATTAATTTTTAAATCAAAAGTCGTTGTAGTATCACCTAAAACAACTGGGAAAAGGGTTGTAGATTCATGAAAACCATACACATAATCATTTCCAATTGTCTGATTTCCATCTGTTATTAATACCACTGGGTAAAATGCATTTTTATTTAATTGCTTTAAATTTACTGCTACATCGTGAATGTTTGATTGATTTCCCTTAAAGTCTAGAGGCTTTCCAGCGATAAATGTTTCATCAAAAGTATAGTTTTGAATTTCAAATTTTTCTTTTAATGCCGAATTTGAATTTAGGGTTTCAACTAATTTTACCGCATCAGTAGTAGCTTTTAATTCTGATATAGAACGAGAATTATCGGCAACAATAGCAAGCGGAATTTTATTGGTTTCTACTATTTTTCTTGAAACTACAGGATTAATTATCAGTAAAAGCAATGAAAAAACCGAAATAAAACGCAAAAAAGCCAATAACCAATTTGTTTTATTTTGGTTATCGACTTTAAATAAATACTGATAAAACGCAACAACTCCAGAAATAATAACCGAAAGTAGTATTAAAAGAATTGTGCTAGTTGTCATTTTTTATGTTTATAGTTATTAGTTTGTTGTTCATTGTTCAGCAAATTTAACTACAAACAATAAACAATAAACTTATTTTATGTCAACATTCCCCCGTCTACATTAATAACTTGTCCTGTTACATAGGCGCTCATATCTGAACTTAAGAACACGCATACATTTGCAACGTCTTCTGGTGTTCCACCACGTTTTAATGGAATAGATTCTCTCCAACCTTTTACAACATCTTCGTTAAGTTTAGCTGTCATTTCAGTTTCAATGAAACCTGGAGCGATAGCATTACATCTGATATTTCTTGAACCCAATTCCAATGCGATAGATTTTGTAAAACCAATCATACCTGCTTTAGAAGCGGCGTAATTTGCTTGTCCTGCATTTCCTTTCACTCCTACTACACTACTCATATTTACAATAGAACCTGCACGGTTTTTAAGCATTACTTTTTGTACTGCTTTAGTCATATTAAATACCGATTTTAAGTTGATATTCATTACCGCATCAAAATCTTCTTCAGACATACGCATTAATAAATTATCCTTTGTAATACCTGCATTATTAATTAATATATCTATATTCCCAAAATCAGCCATTACATCATCTACTAATTTTTGTGCTTCATTAAAGTCTGCAGCATTCGATTTATACCCTTTAGATTTTATTCCTAAAGCATTTAATTCGTTTTCTAATGCTAACGCAGATTCAGCAGATGAACTATATGTAAAGGCAACATTTGCTCCGTTTTGAGCAAACACCTTTGCAATACCACTTCCAATTCCTCTACTTGCACCTGTAATAATGGCTACTTTTCCTTCTAATAATTTCATACAATTTTATTTAAATGATATACTTTCTTACAAAAGTCAAATATAATAATAATTTAAAGTAATAAAAACTTCTTTTACATTAAACCTTTTTGTTTATTGCAAGTCTAAATGAAATAAACCAAAACAAAAAGCCTATGAAGCCCATCAAAATCTTACCCTTTTTAGCAGTTGCTTTTTCAG
>JBFYPW010000136.1:0-4109 GCA_041303115.1 Flavobacterium sp. | reverse complement strand
CGCGCACGTCTTAAATCTTTGTGTGGTTGGTCGTGCAAACTTTGGTCGGTAGTGTAGGAGTGAACCGTGGTAATATATGCCTGCTCAATACCACATAATTCTTGAATAATTTTAAGCATCGGTGCTGCGTTATTCGTAGTGCAGCTGGCATTGGATATGATAGTTTCCGAACCATCTAAAATATGTTCATTAATACCTAAAACAACTGTTTTTATTTTTTCGTCTTCAGGAGGTGCGGATAAAATTACTTTTTTCGCTCCAGCTAAAATATGTAAACCAGCGGTTTCTGAAGTTTTAAATTTTCCGGTCGACTCAATTACAAAATCGATATTTAGGTTTTTCCAAGGTAATTTAGAGATATCACTTTCGTGGAAAAATTGAAATTTAAAATCGTCAATTAATAACGTTTCGTTTTCAGTAGAAATTGAATGTTGTAAAACACCGTGAATGCTATCGTATTTCAATAAATGACTCATAGTTTTTATATCTGCAATGTCATTTACAGCAACAACTTCTATATTTGGATGATTGAGTAATAATCGGAAAACATTTCTTCCAATTCTTCCAAAACCATTAATAGCGACACGTATTTTCATTTTTTAGGTTGTTTGTTTATTTGTTAATTCGATTGGTTGTTAAAAAGTTTTACTTCTAAACAAAAAACAAATAACCGAATAAACGATATTAATGAATATGTTTTTCAGCATGATAAGAAGAACGCACTAATGGACCGCTCTCTACATGAATAAAACCTAATTCTTTACCAATTTTTTCGTATTTTTCGAATTGCTCTGGTGTGATGAATTCTTTTACTGGTAAATGTTTTTTACTTGGTTGTAAATATTGACCAATAGTCACTACATCTACTTTTGCGTCTTTTAAATCGTTTAAAGTTTGAATAACTTCTTCTTCTGTTTCGCCAAGTCCAAGCATAATTCCCGATTTTGTTCGGTTTAAACCTTGCTCTTTTAAATATTTCAAAACAGCTAAACTTTTATCGTATTTTGCTTGAATACGTACTTCTCGGGTTAATCTTCTTACTGTTTCAATATTATGTGAGACCACTTCGGGTGCTACTTCAATAATTTTATCTAAGTGCGATTCACTACCTTGAAAATCTGGTATTAATGTTTCAAGTGTGGTTTTCGGATTCATTCTTCTTATGGCCTTTACAGTTTCCGCCCAAATAATGGTGCCCATATCTTTTAAATCGTCACGGTCAACACTTGTAATAACGGCGTGTTTTATATTCATGATTTTAATAGAACGGGCTACTTTTTCTGGTTCTTCCCAATCTACATTTTCAGGACGACCCGTTTTTACACCACAAAATCCACAAGAACGGGTACAAATATTTCCTAAAATCATAAAAGTTGCGGTTCCTTCCCCCCAACATTCTCCCATATTCGGACAACTACCAGAAGCGCAAATGGTATTTAATTTGTATTTATCAACCAAACCTCTAAGTTCAGTATATTTTTGACCAACGGGTAATTTTACACGAAGCCATTTTGGTTTTGGTGTAGGAGGAAATACGCTTTCTGTTGCCATAATTTGAATATAAAATCTACCGCAAATATACAAAACGCATTAAAATTAATTCCTATTTTAAATTGTTATTTTTAAATTGTAACATATCCCTAACTTTTGTTTAATTATTTTGTTTTACTCTGTTTTTAGAATTATTTTTTCAAAAAAAAACCACATAATGAACGTCTTATGTGGTTTTGAAAATTATAATAAATTTCAACTTTTTTTATTCTGTTTCAAGCAGATTAATTTGAATTGGAAGTCTTTTTTCACTTCTTACTACTTCACCATTTACTCGCCCTGGTGTCCATTTCTTTTTCATTGATGTTAAAACTCTAATTGCTTCTTTTTCTAATGCTTTATCTCCTTTACTTACCATTCGAATATCCGTCATTGATCCATCTTTTTCTATGACAAAAATCATTTCAATAAACAATACCTCTTGATCAAAAGAATTTGGAACTTTATAGTTTTCAGCAATATACGTTCTGAACATATTAATTCCTCCAGGATAACTTGCTTCTGTACCCAACACGCCTTTGTATACACTAGTTCCAGTTCCACTTCCTGATGTAGTTGTTATGATTGGAGTTGTAGAAGTGCCTGCCGGATTCCCAACAGGTCCCGGATTTCCATGTTCGCTACCATTTGGATTGAATGGTGTAGAAGGATCGGGATTTTTTGGTTCAACGATAGGTTTTACTTCAGTTCTATCCACAACAACTGGTGGGACTTTATCTGGAGTTAGATTTAATTTTGGTTTATCGGTTCCTTTAGCTTGAATTGCTTTTTCAGTTGGAACTTTAGGTGTAAATTTTACAATTGTCACAATAGGTGGCAACACATTAGGTTCTGGTTTAACTATTGGTTTAGTATCAGGAGTTGTAAATGAAAACAATCCAATTCCAAAAGCAATAAATCCGAAAGTTAACAACATTGCTTTTATGGTAGTTGCGTCACTTTCTTTTCTTAATTGGTAAGCACCGTATGCTTTGTTTCTGTTTTCGAAAGCTATTTCCAACCAGTTTTCGTTTTGTACATTGAAGTTTGACATAATATATAGTTTTAAAGGTTACAACTTGTGTATAATTTAAACTATATGAAATAATCGTGCCAAAAAAACAGGTTTTGGACTAAAAAGATAAATTATTGTTATTTATTACTAATAATTTCTGCTAATAATTTTTTAGCACGTAGCAATTTTATTTTGATATTGTTAAGCGGTTCGTTCAATTGCTCGGCCATATCTTGATAACTCATTTCTTGAAAGTAGCGTAATTGTATAACTTCCTGATAGGCAGGTTTTAATTGCTTAATTTGTTGCAATAATTGCGATAAGTTTTGTTCGGTTATTAACTTGTCTTCAATGGTTGGTGTGTTGTCTAAAACTTGATTGGCTAAGCTATCTTCTTCACTTGTGATTTCTAAAAATAAGGTAGATTTTTTTTTTCGAAGTAAATCAATATGAGCGTTTTTGGCAATTGCAATTAACCAAGTATTAAATCCAAATTCGGGATTGTATGTGCTTATTTTATCAAATGCTTTAGCAAATGTTTCTATTACTATATCTTCAGTATCGGTTTCATTTTCGGTACGTTTTAGCATATATCCGAAGACTTCATTCCAATAAAAATCGAGAAGAAAAGTAAAAGCCACTTGATCGCCAAGTTTTGCTTTTTGAATGTTTTTGAGTATTTTCTCTTGTTTTACTTCCAATGTTCTGGTTTGTGTATCAAATTGGTAAAAGCTACTCGTATTTGAGTTATTAGTATAATAATTTCAAAAATTGGATACCAAATAATAATATCTTTTTCTTTTAATTTGGCTGCGCCATAACCAAAAATTATCCAGTTAAAAACGTATCTAAAACCTAAAACGCTTGATACGATAATCCAATTATATTGGAAAGATAGTAAAATTATAGCCAAAATAATACAAAATAGTTGTGAAATGAAATACAATCCAAGTTGCAGTTTGTCAAAACTTTTATAATGTTTTTTGGTAGAGGTTTCTTTTCTTTTCTGATTTAACCATTCTTTAAAAGTCGTTTTTGGTTCAGAATAGGTAAAACTTTCTGGACTATAACAAATGGTTGTATTGCTTGCATTTGCGGCTTCATTAATAAATAAATCATCTTCACCAGAGCGCACTCGAATGTGATTGATAAAACCGTTTACGTTGAAAAACTCTGATTTTTTATATGCCAAATTTCTACCAATTCCCATATAAGGTTTACCGATTTTTGCCCAAGAAAAATACTGTATGGCAGAAATAACACCGTCAAAGCGAATTATTTTATTTAATAATGAACCTTTAATTTTATTATATGCACCATATCCTAAAACAATTGTTTTTTTGAATGAAAAGTGCGAGGTCATTTCTAAAATCCAGTTTTCAGATGTAATGCGACAATCTGCATCTGTAAACAATAAATATTCGTTTTTTGTAGCTTTTATTCCTAAGGTTAATGCAAATTTTTTGTTTCCCCAAAAGGCTTCATTGTTTTTTACTTTGACTAATTTAACAAAAGAATATTGCTTTTCGTATTCTTCAAATAAGTCTAATGTTTCGTCGTTAGA
>JBFYPW010000135.1:0-4209 GCA_041303115.1 Flavobacterium sp. | reverse complement strand
ATGTAGGTAGAAACATGGCCGAAATAAAAAGAGCTTTGTTAGCACTTCAAGCTTCTGACGAACACAAAGTAGCTATGCCATTAGACTGGCAACCTGGAGATAAAGTAATTGTTCCTGCTCCAAAAACAGTTGAAGCTTTAGCGGAAAGAAAAAGTAGTGATTTAGAAATGGTAGATTGGTATTTAGCAAAAAAATCAATCTAATAGTAGTTCAAATTACAAATCAAAACCATCCTAATATTAGGATGGTTTTTTTATGATTTAGTATTAAATTTAGAATTCTTTTTTTTCTCTGTAACTTTTGTCACATATTGTATTTACTGATAAAAAAAATATTTTTTTATGATAATTGTCATATTCAAAATAAAATCTCTCAGTTATTTTTGTTGAACTATTAATTAGAAAAGAACTAGTATTAATTTAACAACAATAATTATGAAAATCGAACAAATTTATACAGGATGTATTGCTCACGCTGCCTATTATATTGAAAGTAATGGCGAAGCTGCTATTTTTGATCCATTACGAGAGGTACAACCATACATTGACCGTGCATTTAATGATAATGCAAAAATTAAATATGTATTTCTAACCCATTTTCATGCTGATTTTGTTTCCGGTCATTTAGATTTGGCTAACAAAACCAATGCTGAAATTGTATATGGTCCAAATGCTAAACCAGCTTACGAAATTATTTCTGCCACTGATGGTCAAATTTTTGAAATCGGAAAATATAAAGTGAAAGTTATACATACTCCAGGACACACTATGGAAAGTACAACCTATTTACTTATAGATGAAAACGGAAAAGAACACGGTATAATTACTGGAGACACATTATTTATTGGTGATGTTGGTCGTCCAGATTTAGCACAGCATGTTGTTGCCGATTTAACACAAGACAAATTAGCACGCCATTTATTTCATTCGCTTCGTGAAAAAATTATGCCTTTATCTGATGATTTGATTGTATATCCAAATCACGGCGCTGGATCTGCTTGCGGTAAAATGATGAGCAAAGAAACTACTGATACTCTTGGAAATCAAAAGAAATCAAATTACGCTCTAAATCCAAAAATGACAGAAGACGAATTTGTAACAGCTGTTTTAACAGGATTAACAAATCCTCCAGGTTATTTTCCAGCTAATGTGTTGATGAATATTAAAGGATATGAAAATTTAGATGCAGTTCTTAAAAAAGCTAAAAAACCATTAAATCCAACTGAATTTGAAGTTGCTGCAAACGAAACCAGAGCTTTAGTTCTAGACACTCGTAACGCTGCCGAATTTGCAAAAGGATTTATCCCGAACAGTATCAATATTGGTTTAGATGGAAGCTTTGCCATGTGGGTTGGCGAAATGATTGCCGATATCAAACAAGAAATTTTATTAGTAACCGAAGTTGGCAAAGAAGAGGAAAGTATGGTGCGCTTATCTCGTATTGGATATGACCACACTATTGGGTATCTAAATGGTGGAATTGACACTTGGAAGAACGAAGGTTTTGAATTAGATACTGTAAACAGAATTACAGCCAAAGAATTAGAAGACACCATCGATTTAAACAAAACACTAATTTTTGATGTCAGAAAGAAAAGCGAATTCTTATCAGAACATCTTGTAAATGCAATAAATGTTCCATTAAACGAAATCAACAATCACCTAGCTGAGTTTCCAAAAGATAAAAAATTCATTTTGCACTGTGCTGGTGGTTATCGTTCTATGATTGCAGCATCCATTTTAAAACAACGTGGTTGGGATAATTTTGTGGATGTTATAGGAGGATTTACAGAAATAAAAAATACCAATCTTATAAAAACAGATTACGTTTGCCCGACAACATTATTATAAATAAAGTAACTATTTAAAATCAAAAAGAGATTGTTTCTATGAAACAATCTCTTTTTTTTGTTATGTGATATATGTTACAATTTTCGTGAAATTCAAAACCTACTTTTGAAAAATATTTAAAAGAAAATGAGAAAAATAGTCCTAGCAACACTTATTGTAGTAACTCTAATAAGTTGCAAGAAAGAAAAAGCACCAATTTCGATTGAAAAGAATCAAACACCACTAGAGAAATTAGTAGCGGGCAATAAACGCTTTTTAGATGAAAAAACCATTCATCCACATCAAAATAAAAATTCTGTTTTAAAAAATCAAAATGGGCAACACCCTTTTGCTGTCATTGTTACTTGTTCTGATAGTCGCGTCGCACCAGAAATACTATTTGATCAGGGTATTGGCGACTTATTTGTAATTAGAAATGCAGGAAATTTAATTTCTGATATCGATATGGGAAGTATTGAATATGCGGTAGAACATCTTGACGCAAAACTAGTTGTGGTTTTAGGTCATACCGAATGTGGCGCTATCAAAGCGTATATAGGGGACAAAAATAATGACTATAAGAAACACCACAACCACATTGACGATATTGTAGAAACTATTGCTAACGAGCAAGAAGAAAAACAAGAAGAGAAATTACATCCAAAAGAGAAAAACATATTAGGATGTATTAATGCAAATATTGAGCACTCGACAAAGGCTATAGCAAACAATCCAATAATTAAAGAGCATAAAACAAAAATAATAGCAATGCGTTACGATGTTCACACAGGCAAAATAGTCTTAATGTAAAAAAAAAAAACTTATGTGACATTAGTTACAATTTTTAATAAATTCAACACATACATTTGCATCATATTATAACAATAAAAACAAATTTAATCATGAAAATAGAACAAATTTATACAGGATGTTTAGCACAAGGTGCTTACTATATCACATCAAATGGCGAAGCAGCAATCATTGATCCACTTAGAGAAACACAACCTTATACGGATAGATTAGAAAAAGATGGCGTTAAATTAAAATACATTTTTGAAACTCATTTTCATGCTGATTTTGTTTCAGGCCACTTAGATTTAAGTAAAAAAACAGGAGCGTCAATTGTTTATGGTCCAAACGCTAAGCCTGATTTTGAATTCATTTCAGCAAAAGACAATGAAGTTTTTGAAATTGGAGACATCAAAATAAAAGTGTTACACACACCTGGTCATACAATGGAAAGCACAACGTTTTTATTAATTGATGCTGCTGGTAATGACCACGCTATTTTTTCAGGTGACACCTTGTTTTTAGGTGATGTAGGTCGTCCTGATTTAGCTCAAAAAGCAGCGTCGATGACACAGGAACAATTAGCAGGATTGTTATATCATTCTTTAAGAGATAAAATAATGCCTTTGGCTGATGATGTAATTGTTTATCCAGCTCACGGTGCAGGATCGGCTTGTGGAAAAAACATGAGTAAAGAAACGGTTGGTACCATTGGTGATCAAAAAGCAACTAATTATGCTTTGCGTGCTACTATGACTGAAGAAGAATTTATTAAAGAAGTGACAGATGGATTATTACCTCCACCAGCTTATTTCGGAATGAATGTAGCAATGAATAAAAGCGGAATTGAAAGTTTTGAGACTGTTTTTAATCAAGGTATGAAAGCCATCAAAGCAACCGAATTTGAGGTAGTGGCTGAAGAAACTGGAGCTTTGATTTTAGACACTCGTAACAATGGAGATTTTGCTAAAGGATTTATTCCTCAATCAATAAACATTGGCATCAACGGAGATTTTGCTCCTTGGGTGGGTGCTTTAATTGGAGATGTAAAACAACCTATTTTATTAGTTACCGATTTAGGATTAGAAGAAGAAACAGTAACACGTTTAACTCGTGTTGGTTTTGATAACGTAATTGGACATTTAGAAAATGGATTTCAAGCATGGGCAGCTGCAGGTCTTGTAGTCGATACAATAAACAGAATTACAGCCGAGCAATTTGCTAATGAAGTAAAAATTGGCGAAAGCAAAGTTATTGATGTACGAAAAGAAAGTGAATACCAAGCAGAACACGTAGAAGATGCTTACAGTCGTCCTTTAGCTGCAATTAACGAATGGGTAAAAGATATCAATCCTGATGAACATTTCTTTATGCATTGTGCAGGAGGTTACCGTTCTATGATGGCTGCGTCTATTTTACAAGCTCGTGGATACAGAAACTTTAGCGAAGTTGAAGGTGGTTTCAATGCTATCGCAAATACAACCGTTCCTAAAACCGATTTTGTTTGTCAAAGTAAAGTTTTAAATGTATAATCTAATAGTCGTAAAAAAATAAGATATGGGAATTTTTAATAATGTATTTGGCGGAAATA
>JBFYPW010000134.1:0-4343 GCA_041303115.1 Flavobacterium sp. | reverse complement strand
CAAGAATTGCCCTAACCTTATTCTATTTCGGGTTTGTATTGAATGAGTTTTTCTCACCAATAATTGCATTGATAGCCTTGGTAATTGGAATTGCATTATATATTTTATTTCCAAAACGATTGCATGCCTTTTATAATAAAATTGAAAGTCATTTTATAACAAATTTTAACGATAGAGAAATCACAAAGCAAAGTAAACGTCAGAATGTATTATCACCTTGGGATGGTCACATGGCAGAATTTACGATAGCTCCTGCATCTAATTTAGCTGGAAAATCATTAAAATCATTAAAAATCAGAGAGCAATTCGGTATTAACATTGCATCTATTAAACGTGGAGATATCACAATCAATATTCCAATAAGAACTGAACGCTTATTTCCGGGTGACGAAATCAATGTAATTGGAACCGATGAACAAGTAAAATTATTCAAAAACTATTTGGATAAAAACGAAATTGATGAACCAGAAACTTTAGTTAAAGAAGACATCATTTTACAACAATTGGAATTAAAAAACAGAGTTTGCATCGGAAAAAGCATCAGCGAATCGCAAATTAGAGAAAAAACGCACGGCATCATCGTAGGTATCGAACGCAACGGAAAACGAATCTTAAACCCAGAATCGCACTGGATTTTAGAATCCGATGATATTTTATGGATTGCAGGTGACAGGAAAAAGATTAATGAGTTTTTGAAGGGGTGATTTTTAGTATTCAGTTGGCAGTAGCAGTATTCAGTTATACACAACTTTGTCATTCCGTAGGAATCTCATGGAGTTTTTTTGGCATGAAAATTGGCTTTAATTAAGATATCAAACCAAAATCTATGAGTAATTTTTTTCTTTTTGTATCATTTTTGTTTTCTATTTCAATTTTTTCTCAACAAGAAGTTGAAATCGACTTTGAAAAGTTAAATTCAAAAGTTACCGTTTTAATTAATAACCAGAGAAAATCGCTAAAACTAAAAGAACTTACTAAAGATACATTTCTTCAGAAAGCAGCTAAAGACCATAGTATTTACTTACAAAAAGTAGGTCTTTTATCTCATGAACAAAAAGATTTAAAAAAGAAAAATCCTAGTGACCGAGTAAAATTTTATGGTGGAACTAAATTCAGTGGAATTGGAGAAAACATCTTATTTACAGCTATTAAAGAAGAAAAATATAGTGATAAAGAGTTGGATAAATTAGCACAATCCATTTTCAATCAATGGAAAAATTCCCCACCACACTACAAAAACATAATTAATAAAGATTTTGATACAGCTGATTTAGGTTTTTATATTGATGTAAAAAGAAATAGGATTTATGCCACTCATGTATTTGGAATAAAAGGAATTGAAATACCAAATCAACTGTCTGTAAATGCATTTGGACTAGAAGAAAAGAATAAAAAATGTAAAACAATTGGATTTGGAACAAAATTACATATTGGAAATAGTATTGAAATAGAAGGCGAAAATGTAAATCTTTATTATCATGACAAACAGAAATTTGAATTGATATTTTCTAAATCAAAAGATGGAATTGCAATTGATTTTGTAGAAAAAGAACAAATGAATTGCAACAAACCAAACAATTTTGACGTTTCTCCAATTTACGATGGCGTTATGTCAGAACCTATTTACAGAGAAGAATTATTAAAAAATAATACCGCTCAAAATGAATACAAGTTAATAACTAAAGTTGGAAAAGTTCCCAATCATCTTATTGGTAAGGACATTGTTGCTAATGTAATTTTGATTTTTGATAATTGTGCCTGCGAATATGTTGTGCCTTTACAAATAAAATCAAAAACCATTGATTTATTTCCTTTAGAACCTGTGATTGAAGTTTCAAATGATACAAGTTTGAGTAATAAAGGTATTTTATTCACCGATGAAATTTTATTTGAATTTGATAAAAACAAAATCAGATCAAAAAATGAATTCTACTTTAAAAGTTTTAACAAAGTCCATTCTACGCAAATTTATAGTTATAGTTCTGTAGAAGGAAATGAAATTTCAAACAAAAAATTGCACACCAATAGAGCAATTGCAATTGAAAAATTTGCTAGAGATTCATTAAATATAAAGACGAAACCTTCTTTAGTTATTGCGGAAGAGAATTGGGAAAAATGCTACATACAATTAGCCATGGAAAACATGGAATATTTAGCAAATAAACCGAAAAATGAAATTAGAAATTACATCAATTTAAAAAATAAAAAATTTGAATCATATTTGAATGACCAAAGAGTATCAAAATTAGTTGTGAATTATTATGGAGAAATTAATAAAGATTCGTTGTCAAATGAAGACTATTTAAACTCTTTATATGACTTAAATCTAAGAACTTCAATTTTTGATAAGGATTATAAAAAGGCAAACTTAGCGCTTTCTAAACTTTATACTTTGGAATACAGTTCATGTATTTTTGATGAAATGATTTTTAATGAAATTAAAACAAATCCAAAATTAGTTCAAAATGCAACCGCTGTAATCTGTAAAAATTTTGAAAATAACTACTTCAAAACTACACAATTTCTTAAAATTTGGTTGAATAAATTTGATTCTTTACCAAAAAACGTTCAGTTAAATTTACTAATTCTTTATTGTCGAATCAATAGTGAATTATTTGAAAAATGGGATGTAAACGTTTCTAAACTTACAAATGTGAGTAAGCCAATAGCATTAGAAAGTAAGTTCATTACATTTAAAGAAAATAAAAAACTCCAATCAAATTTTGATTACATTTTACTTTATTACAGCAGTCATATTAATGATTATAAAAATATAGATCATTATTTTGATAGAGTTTACACAAGCTTTAAGGCAAATATTAAAACAAAAGAAGACAGAATTAATTTAGCCTTATTTGTAAATCATTGGAGTGCTTTCAGCTATAGTATTTCTTTGCTTAAATCAGAAATGAATAAACCAACATTTTCAAAAGAAGAAGCATTATTATTAGCGCAAACTGCAACCATACTCTTTGAAGAAAACGATTTAAAAACAAATCAACAAATTTTAAATAAAGTTTATCAATTAAACAAAAAAGAGTGGTGTAAATGGCAAAAGGACAACTTCAATCTTTTAAGAAATGACCAAATTAAATCAGATTTCTGTAAAAAATGCAATAATCTGTAACTAAATAAAGTTATCATGAACTAATCTCCAACTAACATGAAAACCCAAATCACTTTACTTCTACTCCTACTTTCCACTTTAAGCTTCAGTCAAAATCAAAACAAAATTGATGTAGAAAAACTGAAAACAAAAGTATATCAATTGGTAAACGAAGAACGCTCCAATAACGACAGAAAATTACTTGGTTTAGATGTTTATTTGAAAAAAGCAGCTGACGACCATGCTAAATACATTGCAAAAGCACATACTTTATCGCACGAACAAACAGATGCAAAAAAGGAAACTCCGAAAGTTCGTGTTTACTTTTATGGCGGAAATTCATTTATTTTAGTGGGTGAAAACTTATTATTCACAGGAATTAAAGACCAAATTTACACGGAAGTCGATTTAGACACTTTGGCTTTAAAAATGTTCAATCTGTGGAAGAAATCACCCAATCATTTGAAAAATATTTTAGATCATCAATATTTCTATACAGAAATCGGTTTTAGCATCGATTGGGAAAACAAGAAAATTTATGCGGTACAAGTTTTTGGAGCAAAATAAAAAAACCTGACAGGTTTTTGAAACCTGTCAGGTTTGTGAAATATTTTATCAAAATTTAAACTATTGCTATTTCAATATCGTTTAAAGTCAATTTTTCTCTACTTCTTCCTAAGACTTTTGAAAATAAAAATCTTGACATTGATAAAAAAGGAAATGGAAAAACTTCCAACATTGAATCTTTAACAATAATATCATAATAATTATGAACAGAAATTTTAAACTTACCATGTTTCATAATTTCAAATGAGTAGAATTTAACTGCTTTTTTTCCAAATTTAAAATCTCGTAATTTTAAACTTTTCTCTTTTAAATCCACTTCTTTATTAGTCTCAACATTTATTATTTGAATATAAAAATCTGGATTAGCATCAATATGATGACCTCCTAGAATATAAACACTATAAGAACCATAAGAAAGTTCTTTTTCAATGGTTTCTTGAATATTAAATTTAAAACTCATTAACTAATACATTATAAGATTCCTACGGAATGACAAACGTTGCTTATAACTGAACACTGCGACTGATCACTGAATACTAAAACTATCTCGAATAATTCGGAGCTTCTTTTGTAATCGTTACATTGTGCGGGTGACTTTCGCCAATTCCACTTGCTGTAATTCTAATGAAACGACCGTTTTCTTGTAAGGTTGGAATATCTTTTGCACCAC
>JBFYPW010000133.1:0-4372 GCA_041303115.1 Flavobacterium sp. | reverse complement strand
ACCATTCAATCGGCATTTTTTCAATAGATTTTAAATACGTATTGGTTTGACTAAAATGTTTATTTCCAAACCAAAATCCTCTATTGGCACTTAACGGTGAAGGATGTCCACACTCTAAAACAAGGTGTTTTTCCTTATTAATTTTAATTCCTTTTTTTTGTGCAAAACTTCCCCAAAGTAAAAAAACAATATTTTCGCAATTATTTGATATATAATCAATTAATCTGTCTGTAAAAATGTTCCACTTTAAGTGTTTGTGGCTATTTGCTTCGTCTTTTCTAACCGTTAAACAGGCGTTTAAAAGCAAAATACCTTGTTGTGCCCAATGTTCTAAATTTCCGTTTGTTGGTAAAAATATTGAATCAAAATCGGAATTAATTTCTGCAAAAATATTTTTTAATGAAGGTGGAATTTTAATGCCATCATTTACCGAAAAACATAAACCATTTGCTTCACCTTCTCCGTGATAAGGATCTTGACCAATAATAACAACTTTTAAATCATTCAAATTACACTTATCAAATGCATTAAAAATTAAATCTTTTGGAGGAAAACAAATAGAACTATCATATTCATATTCAACTTCTTGCATTAGTTTTTTAAAATAATCTTTTTGAATTTCATCATGGAAAAATGATTTCCAAGATAAATCAATATTGTCATAGAGCATATTTATAGTTTTTACAAATATAAAACTTTATCTTTTGTAACTTTGCAATCATCATAGAATTTCAAAATGATTTCAATAACCGAAAAAACACTAAAAGATTTAGAGTTTCATACTATTTTACAGACCATTTCTGAGCGTTGTAACACAGAAATTGGAATGGAAAAAGCACTACAAATTCAGCCTTTCAAAGACAAAGAAATTTTGTTTTCTGAATTGGCCTATACGAACGAATATGTAGCTTCTTTTAGTAATAACAATGCCTTGCCAAACCACGGTTTTGAAACGGTTACTGCTGATTTGAAATTATTGGCTATTGAAGATAGTTTCTTGGAATTAATAGCCATTAAAAAAATATTAGATTTAAGTAAATCTACCAATGAATATTTAAAATTTTTAAAGAAATTTTCAGATTATTATCCAGAATTATTCAAAAAATCTGCTCAAATTGAATTTACTCTATATATCACAAAATCTATTGAAGAAATTGTAAATAAATTTGGAGAAATTAAAGATGATGCTTCCCCTGATTTAGTAAACATTAGACGAAGTATCAATGTGGTTCGGGGCAAAATCAACCAAAGTTTTGGAATGGCATTATCGCACTTTAATTCGCTTGGTTATTTAGATGACATTAAGGAAACTGTTGTTGATAATCGCAGAGTATTGGCGGTTCAAGCGATGTACCGAAAAAAAGTAAAAGGATCTATATTAGGAAATTCTAAAACGGGTAGTATTGCCTACATTGAACCAGAAACTACGTTAAAATATTCTCGAGAATTGAATGTTTTAGAGTTTGAAGAACGAGAAGAAATTATGCGAATTTTACGTATGCTATCCGCTACCATTCGTCCTTACACGCCTTTAATCTCTCAATATCAGGATTTTCTTTCTGATATGGATGTAATTGCGGCAAAAGCAAAATATGCTAATAGAATTAACGGAATACTTCCAAAAATCAATACTGAAAAGCGCTTGTTTTTTAGGGAAGCCTTCCATCCTATTCTGCTTTTAAATAACAAATTAGAAAACAAACCTACTTTTCCACAAACCATTGAATTAGAAAGTAATAATCGTATTATTGTGATTTCAGGGCCTAATGCTGGTGGAAAAACCATTTCATTAAAAACTATTGGTTTACTGCAATTGATGTTACAATGCGGGATGCTAATTCCAGTCCACGAACGTAGTGAAACGTTTTTATTTGATAGAATTTTAACCGATATTGGCGACAACCAATCCATTGAAAACCATTTGAGTACCTACAGTTATCGTTTAAAGAATATGAATTATTTTTTAAAAAAATGTAACGATAAAACTTTATTTTTAATTGACGAATTTGGTACAGGTTCTGATCCTGAATTAGGTGGGGCTTTGGCAGAAATTTTCTTAGAAGAATTTTACGACCGAGAAGCCTACGGAATTATCACCACTCATTATACGAATTTAAAAATATTAGCTAACGAATTGCCTTTTGCCAGTAATGCGAATATGTTATTTGATGAAAAGTCATTAGAGCCGATGTATAAATTACATTTGGGTCAGCCTGGAAGTTCGTTTACTTTTGAAGTGGCTCAGAAAAATGGGATTCCTTATGGTTTAATTAATCGTGCCAAAAAGAAAATTGAAAATACAAAAGTACGATTTGATAAAACCATTGCTACTTTACAAAAAGAGCGCTCGAAAATGGAAAAAACGTCTGTTTCTTTAAAAGAAGAAGAAACCAAAGCGCGTGAAGAAAGTAAGAAAATGGAAACCATAAATAGTAAAATTCAGGATAAATTAGAACGTTATCAGGAATTGTACGACGCGAATCAGCGTTTGATTTACATGGGACAAAAAATTGATGATATTGCCGAAAAATACTTTAATAATAAAGACAAAAAGACTTTAATTGGCGAATTTTTAAAAGTAGTTGAAATTGAAAATTCGAAACGTAAAAAAATATCAGCTAAAGAGAAAAAAATCAAAGATGTTGTTGTAAAACAAGTGATTGCTGAAGTAAACGTTAAGGTAGAAGAAATTCGTACCGAGAAAAAAGAAAAGAAAATCAAAGCCAAATTGATTCCTGAGAAACCTGCTGTAGTTTTAAAAGTTGGCGATAGAGTTCGTATGAAAGATGGAAAAGCTATCGGAACTATAGAGAAAATAGAGAAAAATAAAGTTTCTGTAAACTATGGTGTTTTTATTTCAAAAACTAATTTAGAAAGTTTGGAATACGTTCAACCAAGTTAATTGGCAATTTTAGGATTAATTTACCTAAACGCAAATTAATAAAGGCTTTCGCCATTTAAATCGCTTGTCAATACATCGCTCATATAATTAAAAAAAGGTCGCATCGCTGCAAAAGTGGCGATTACTTCTTCTCTAAAATTTGGTGACATTACTTCTTTGTTTGAAAATTTTCTGGTTAGCAAATATTGCTTTTTTCTAATTAAATCAATATCTGGATGTGTTTTATCGAAATTTTTTGGGGCGGTTTTTAATTCTTCACCTTCCAAAGTTCCAAACATTTTTTTGAATGTAGTATTTGAAATAATTTCTCTCAAATCAGAAGCGTCTAATTCAATTTCTTTTCTAATTCGTAATAAATCATCATTGTTGGGTGCCCAAAATCCGCCGCCAACAAAACTTGCTTCATTTTCAATATGCAAATACATTCCGCCACGAAGCATCGGTTTAGTTCTGGAAAATCCAACAGAAAAATGATTTTTATAAGGCAATTTATCTTTAGAAAAACGCACATCTCTATAAATTCTAAACACTTGCATTTTTTCTAAACTATCTATTTTTTCCAAATCAGTATAGACTTCTGTAAAAAAAGCTTTTGCCAAATTATTTTCGGTTTCAAAGCGTTTTTTATTTTCGGTAAACCAATCGCGGTTGTTGTTTTTGTTTAGTAAATCTAAAAATTCAAAAGTTGATTTTGTTAGCATAACAAGTTATTAAAATTAAATTGAATCATTTAGTTTACTGTTTTTATAACTGAAGGCAAAATAAATTACCAATCCAATAACCAACCAAACTCCAAACCACATCCAATTAGAAACCGCCATTCCTGTTAACAAATAACAACAAGAAATTAATCCTAATAATGGAATTAATGATAAGTTTTTAGTGAAGGATAAAACTGTCATTATTATACAAACAAGTATAAAAACCAACATGGGTATGTTTGTAGCTAATTTATCTATTGAAAAATCGAAAAGATTTGTAAAGAAATCTGGTACATATTTAATAATTAAAATAGTAGCAATTGCAACTAATACTGGAAAAATAAACTTAGCATTCACATACGGAATTCTGAATTTTCCTTTCGTTTCGCGTTCTGCAATTTCCGCTTCGCTTTGAGGAGAAAGCATTAAAACGCCACCACAAACTAATACGAACGCAAATAAAGTTCCAATACTTGTAAAATCTAATACAAAATTTTCGTCAGTAAAAAAGATTGGAATTCCTACTACTAAACCAGTAACAAGAGTAGCAAAACTTGGTGTTTTGTATTTAGGATGAATAGTTGAAAAACGCTTTGGCATTAAACCATCTCGACTCATCGTCATCCAAATTCTTGGTTGTCCCATTTGAAATACCAATAACACACTTGTCATAGCTACAACTGCAGCAATTGAAACCACAAACAACATCCATTTTACGCCTTTTAAAGCAAATATTTCAGCTAAAGGATCACTAACACCTAGCAGTTCA
>JBFYPW010000132.1:0-4389 GCA_041303115.1 Flavobacterium sp. | reverse complement strand
AACTGTAAATTCATTGTTAAAAAGCTATTACTTTATCGTAACTTTCTGAAAATCAATTAAAAACAAATTAGTTTAATCCGTTTTTTAATTCTACCTTTGCACCCAATTTAAAAATATATAATGAATAAATTTGAGCAATTAGGGTTAAACGAATCGTTGTTAAAAGCAATACGTGATTTAGGATTCGAGACCCCGTCGGAAGTACAGGAGAAGGCTATACCACTATTATTGGAAGATGACACAGATATCGTCGCTCTTGCCCAAACAGGAACAGGAAAAACCGCAGCTTTTGGTTTTCCGCTAATCCAAAAAATTGACCCATTCAACAAGCAAACACAGGTATTAATACTTTCTCCAACAAGAGAATTGTGTTTGCAAATTACAAACGAGATTAAATTATACTCAAAATACATCGACGGTTTATATACTGTTGCAGTATACGGTGGCGCGAGTATTCATGATCAAGCGCGTGATATTAAGCGAGGCGCACAAGTAATTGTGGCGACACCGGGTAGAATGCAAGATATGATTAACAGAGGCATGGTGAATATTAAAAACATCAGCATCTGTGTTCTTGATGAGGCAGACGAAATGTTAAACATGGGTTTCTATGAAGATATTACAAGTATCTTATCAGACACGCCAAAAGACAAAAACACTTGGTTATTCTCGGCAACAATGCCGCAAGAAGTAGCCAGAATCGCTAAAGAATTTATGAGAAACCCGCAAGAAATTACGGTAGGTCATAAAAACTCTAGTTCAGCAAACATTTCTCACGAATATTATTTAGTTAATGCACGTGATAGATATGAGGGTTTAAAAAGATTGGCAGATGCGAATCCAGATATTTTCTCTGTAATTTTTTGTAGAACGAAAAGAGATACACAAGCGGTTGCAGAAAAATTAATTGAAGATGGGTATAATGCTGCTGCATTACACGGAGATTTATCGCAAGCACAACGTGATGGCGTAATGAAATCGTTCCGTGGAAGGCAAATTCAAATGCTTGTGGCTACTGACGTGGCGGCTCGTGGAATTGACGTAGACAACATTACTCACGTAATCAATTATCAATTACCAGACGAAATTGAAACGTATACGCACCGTTCAGGTCGTACAGGTCGTGCTGGAAAATCGGGTACTTCGTTTGTAATTATTACGAAAAGTGAAATCAGAAAAATTCACTCAATTGAGCGAATTATTAAAACGAAATTTGAAGAGAAAGCGATTCCTTCTGGAATGGAAATTTGCGAAATTCAGTTATTACACTTAGCGAACAAAATTAAAGATACAGAAACAGATCATTCAATTGATACGTATTTACCTTCAATTATGGAGTTGTTACAAGACATTCCTAAAGAAGAATTAATCAAAAAAGTAATTTCTGTAGAATTTAATCGTTTCTTAAACTATTACAAAAAATCTAAAGATTTAGCTTCTCAAACTGGTGCTTCTAGTAGAGCTGAAATTCCTTCTGATGGTACTGTAAGATATTTTATTAATATTGGTACAAGAGATGATTATGATTGGATGACGTTGAAAGATTATTTACGTGATACTTTACAAGTAGGTCAAGATGACGTATTTAAAGTAGACTGTAAAGAAGGTTTTTCTTTCTTTAACACTAATGCTGAATTGGCAGAAAAAGTAATGGAAGTTTTGAATGCGGTGAATATTAACGGCAGAAAAATTAACGTTGAAATTTCTAAAAACGAAGGTGGAAGAAGTTCTGGACGCAGAGACCATAACGGAAGAAGTGGTGGCGGAAGATCAGGCGGAAGCGGATTCTCAGGAAGACGTGAAGGTGGAAGTTCTGGTGGATACAGAGGAAACTCAGGTGGCGGAAACCGTGAAGGTGGTGGCTATAGAGGAAATTCTGGTGGTGGAAATCGCGAAGGTGGTTTCAACCGTGAAGGAGGAAGTGGTTTCAGACCAAGAACTTCGTCAACAGGAGGAAGCGATAGAAGAAGTTCTGATTCTCGCGATAGCGGAAGAAGAGGTGAAGGTCGAGCTACTGAGGGTCGTTCAACTGAAAGAAGAAGTTCTGGTTTTGAAGGCGCAAGAAGAACACCAAGAAGATCAAACGACTAATTTTTTAGTTTAAATAAAAAAATCCCGATTCGTGTATTCGATTCGGGATTCTTTTTGCTTAAAAATCAAACTTATTTATAATCTTATGTTAACACTATTCACTATTTAAAATTAAATCTTATTTTTGTAGAAATAAATTTTCAGATGAAAAAAATAGCTTTTCTTTTTCTAATTTTAAATGCCGTGTTTGGGTTTTCTCAAACTGACTCTTTGCAAATAAAAGTGAAAGGAAAAATTATGGATATCAAAACCAAAATGCCGATTGCAAGAGTAACGGTTTTAAATAAAAACACTTCTGAAGTAGTTTTGGCATCTGAAAATGGTGATTTTGAAATTTCTGCGAAAACTAATGATAAATTGTTGTTTTCTCATTTGGGATATAATTATGCTGAGGTTGGTGTGAATCAAAAATGGTATGCTGGAAACCAAACAGTTTTCTTAAGTTTTAAAGAAAATGAAATTGAAACCGTTTTAGTGACAAATTATACCTTAACAGGATATCTGGAAATTGACACGAAATTAATTCCTGTAAACGAGAACTATCGCTACAATATTGCAGGCTTAAATTTAGGTTATGAACCCGGAATGAAGGCCAAAAACGCTACTGAAAATTTATTAAAATCATTGTCAAATCCAGTAGATTTAGTATATTCTTTATTTAATTCTAAAGAAAAAGATTTTAAGAAATTAATAAATTTAAAAAATGATACGCATTTTGCTTCTATTTTAAGTAATAATACGAATAGAGAAGTTTTAACGATGTTATTGCAATTAGATAAAAATGAAATAGATAAAATATTAGAGAAATGTAACTATTCTAAAAATTTCATAAATACTGCAAGTGATTTACAAGTATTGGATGCTTTGGCTACTTCTTATAATGATTATAAAGTTTTGAAAAGAAAATAGTTTTGTAAAAAGTAAAAAGTAAAAAGTAAAAAGTAAAAAGTAAAAAGTAAAATGTTTCAAGTAGTTACATATAACTGCCAACTTAAAACGGAATACTAATTACTGCTCCACAAACTGTTTTTCTATATACGCTACATCTTTTATTGTTTTTCTGGTCCAATCCAACCGTTTTTCTAACACTTCTTCATCTGTAAGTTGCCAATTGATATCTGATTGTCGCATTCTGTTAGTAATATCTTGAATAACAAGTGCTGCTGAAACAGAAATATTTAAACTTTCAGTAAAACCAACCATTGGAATTTTTATAAAACCATCCGCTTCTTTCATTACTTCTTCAGAAAGCCCGTCAATTTCAGTTCCGAAAAATATCGCCGATTTTTTAGTTACATCAAAGGCGTCTAACATACACGAATCGTTATGCGGTGTGGTAGCAATGATTTGATACCCTTGTGCCCGTAAACTCGCGATACAACTTTTCATATCTTGATGTTGGTTGATGTCTACCCATTTTTCGGCGCCCATTGCAATTTGTTTATCAATCGCTTTACCGTAACGTTGTTCAACAATATGTAAATTTTGAATGCCAAAAACCTCACAACTTCTCATAACAGCACTAGTATTATGTAGTTGATACACATCTTCCATAGCAATAGTAAAATGATTGGTTCTGTTCTTTAGCACATCAATAAATCTGTGTTTTCTGTTTTCAGACATAAAGTTTTCTAAATATTCTAATAAAGCGAGTTTGTTTTTTTGCATTTCGGTTTAATTTGCCGCAAAGTAACAAAATTTCTATAAAAGAAAATGGTTGAATTGTCAGCTTCAATTTTTGAATGTATATTATTTAAAAATTAATTTTTCAAAAAACGCCTCACTAATTTCGGAAAACACCTCACTAATTACTAAATTTGCACCTTTAAAAAACAACACAACATTATGCAATTAACGGAATTAAATGCCGTATCGCCAATTGACGGACGCTACAGAAGTAAAACCAAATCGTTATCCGCTTATTTTTCGGAAGAAGCTTTAATTAAGTACAGAGTTTTAGTTGAGGTAGAATATTTCATATCTATGTGTGAATATGATGTGCCTCAATTACAAGGTGTAGACAAAAATTTATTTGGAAAATTGAGAGGGATTTATGAAAATTTCTCTACAGACGATGCGCTTTGGATAAAAGAAACAGAGAAAACAACCAACCACGATGTAAAAGCAGTTGAATATTTTATAAAAAAGAAATTTGACGAATTTGGCTTGGATAAATTTAAAGAATTTATTCACTTCGGATTAACGTCTCAAGATATCAACAATACGGCTATTCCGCTTTCTACAAAAGAAGCATTTGAAAATGTGTATTTGCCAAGCTTAATAGCGATTGTTCAAAAA
>JBFYPW010000131.1:0-4473 GCA_041303115.1 Flavobacterium sp. | reverse complement strand
GCGGCGGCTATTTTGCTATTCGAAGCCAAAAGACAACGTGGGTTTTAATAACAATTACAATGTCAAAAATCAAACGCAATAATTCAATATCAACAATACAAAAAAAAATGAAAAAACTATTCTTTATATCATTACTTATAACATTCACCTCTTTTTCTCAAATAACTGAAAAACAAATTGATGAAGTAGCAGAAAATACACTAAAAGCTTTTAACGTTCCTGGAATTGCAGTTGCAGTGGTAAAAGACGGAAAAATCATTCACAGTAAAGGGTATGGTGTAAAATCTATTCTAAGAAAAGATAAAGTAGATGGAAACACACTTTTTGGAGTAGCCTCAAATAGTAAAGCATTTACAACAGCTGCAATTGCGATGTTAGTTGACGAAGGAAAAATGAATTGGGACGACAAAGTTGTAAAATACTTACCTAATTTTAAAATGTACAATGAGTATGTTACGCAAGAATTCACGGTTCGTGATTTGGTTACACACCGAAGTGGCTTAGGTTTAGGTGCTGGAGATTTAATGATTTGGCCTGACGGAAGTAATTTCAAACCTAAAGATATTATTGAAAATTTACAGTATTTAAAACCAGTTTCTGCTTTTAGAACCAAATATGATTATGACAATTTATTATATATTGTTGCAGGTGAGGTGATTGAAAAAGTAAGCGGGTTATCTTGGTGCGATTTTATAGAAATCAAAATGATGAAACCTCTTGAAATGAATAATAGTGCAGGATCATTTTTACGTTTAAAAGACACGACTAATATCATTGATCCACACGTGCCAACGGATGGTAAATTAAAAGTGATTTCACGCTATAAAAATCAAACTTTTGATGCTGCTGCTGGAATTTATTCTTCTGTAAACGATATGAGTAAATGGATGATTATGCAATTGCAACAAGGTAAATATGGTTCTGAAAAACAATTCAAATTATTTTCAGAAGCACAACATAACGAAATGTGGCAGTTACAAACCATCATTCCGGCTAAAACAAGAGAGCCTTATTTTACTCATTTTTCTGGTTATGGATTAGGTTGGTTTTTAAGCGATGTTAAGGGTTACAAACAAGTTACTCATACTGGCGGATTAGAAGGTATTGTTACACAAGTTACACTTATTCCAGAATTAAATTTAGGTATTGTTGTGCTTACAAATCAACAATCGGGTGCAGCGTTTAATGCTATTACAAACACCATAAAAGATGCTTATCTAAAAATTGAGTACAAAGATTATGTGAAAATTTTTAGTGACCGAGAAAAAAACAATATTGCAGAAGCAGACAAAGTAACCAGTGAAGTTTGGGCAAAAATAGTCGAAAACCAAAAGAATAAAGTGAAAGTTGAGACAAAAAACTATATCGGTACATACACCGACAATTGGTTTGGCAACATTACTATTTCTGAAAAAAAAGGAAAAATGTATTTTAATTCAGAACGTTCGCCACAATTGGCAGGTGAAATTTTCTTTTACAAAGACAACACATTTGCAGTAAAATGGTTCAATCGTAGCTTTAATGCCGATGCTTTAATCACTTTTGCTTCTAATAATACAAATATTAAAATGGCAGCTATTTCTGAATTAACCGATTTTAGCTACGATTTTCAAGATTTGGATTTTGTTAAGAAATAATACAAGTAACACAAATTTAAGAAATTATAATAATTTTTAATATTTCTTAAATCTGTGTTTTAAACTTTTAATCGACCAACCATAATTTTTAAAATTCTTTTTTGAAATCTAAATTTTAAACACTATTTTTATGTTCTACAAAAATTGAATATGACAGAGATTGATTTAGAGGCTGAAAACAAAGCCATTGCCCAAGAATATAAAGAGTTACTTCGTATTAGTTATCAAAGCTTAACAGCTGATGATAAAAAAATAATTCGTAAGGCTTTTGATGTGGCAGTGGATGCGCATAAAGAGCAAAGAAGAAAATCTGGAGAAGCCTATATTTTTCATCCAATTGCTGTAGCAAAAATTGTAGCGTCTCAAATTGGTTTAGGTTCTACAGGTATTGCTTCTGCCCTACTTCACGATGTGGTAGAAGATACCGACATTACCATTTCTGACATTGAAAAAATGTTTAATCCTAAAATTGCTAAAATTGTTGAAGGATTAACCAAAATCCCGAAAGTAAAAAACGACCAAGAAATTTCGCTTCAAGCAGAAAATTTCAGAAAAATGCTACTTACGCTTAATGATGACGTTAGAGTAATTTTAATAAAACTTGCCGATAGATTGCACAATATGCAAACTATGGATGGTATGTCTGACTACAAACAAGCGAAAATTGCATCGGAAACTTTATATATTTATGCGCCTTTAGCCCATAGATTAGGACTTTACAATATTAAAACGCAATTAGAAGATTTAGGTTTAAAATACACAGAACCAGAAGTTTACGCTGACATTGTTAGCAAAATTAAAGAAACCAAAGAAGAGCAAGACACATATATAAAATCTATTTCAGATATTTTAAGCCAATCCATGACTACGGAAGGCATCGATTTTATTATTAAAGGTCGACCAAAATCGATTTACTCAATCCGTAGAAAAATGAAAGTTCAGGGGGTAACTTTTGATGAAGTATACGATAAATTTGCGCTTAGAATTATTTACAAATCCAATCTTCACGATGAAAAATTCATAGCTTGGAAAATTTATTCTGTGGTAACAGATCATTACAGACCAAGTCCAAGTCGTTTACGCGATTGGATTTCTTCACCAAAATCTACAGGTTACGAAGCATTGCACATTACTGTAATGGGACCATTAGGACGTTGGGTAGAAATTCAAGTTCGAAGTGAACGCATGGATGAAATTGCAGAAAAAGGCTATGCTGCACATTACAAATACAAAAACGGAGCAACAGAAGAAAATAGCTTAGAAATTTGGTTAAATCAACTTAAAGAAGCGCTTGAAAATTCAAACAATAATGCCGTTGATTTTGTTGAAGATTTTAAACTGAATCTATATGCTAAAGAAATATACATTTTTACACCAAAAGGTGAAATAAAATCGTTACCAAAAGGAGCTACTTCCCTCGATTTTGCTTTTAGTATTCACTCGGAAATTGGCGTAAAAACGCGAGGCACAAAAGTAAATGGTAAATTAGTACCTCTAAATCATATATTAAATAGTGGGGATCAAGTTGAAATTATTACTTCGCAAAATCAAAAACCTACGATTCAATGGTTAGAATATGTAACTACTTCACGTGCCAAAAATAAAATTAAGAATGTTTTAAACGAGGACATCAAAAAAATTGGCGAAGAAGGTCGAGAAATTTTAACTCGAAAATTACGCCATTTAAAAATTACTTTAAATGAGAAATCAATTAATGAATTGGTAAATTATTTCAAATTAAAAACCAGTTTAGATTTATTTTACAGAGTAGGTGTTGGTGCTATTGAAAATCAGCAATTACGAGATTATGCGGCACAAAAAAGCAATACATTAGTTAACTTTTTTAAGAAAACCATTAAAAGAAGTGCCAGTTCTTCTGATGAAAAAAATCAAAAAAACAAAACGAATGAAAAACTAGACTTATTGGTTTTTGGAACAGAACAAAGCAAATTAGAATACAATTTATCACCTTGTTGTAGCCCGATTCCTGGAGATCATGTTTTTGGTTTTGTAACGATAAATGATGGAATAAAAGTGCATAAAATGGACTGTCCGAATGCTATTAGTTTACAATCTAATTTTGCATATCGAATTGTTCAAGCCAAATGGATTGATTCTACTCAAGAAGAATTTAATGCTATTTTAAAAATCACTGGAATGGATGTTATGGGTTTAACCAACCAACTAACCAAAGTCATTTCAAATCAAATGCACGTGAACATTCAAAGTATTAGTTTAAGCTCTGAAGCAGGCATTTTTAAAGGTCAAATTACTGTAATGGTGCAAAATAATGTCATTCTAAAAAAGTTAATTGAGAACATCAAAACCGTGGAAGGTATTGATAAAGTTACTAGAGTTTACAATAGTTGATAAAATGAAATTGAAAGATAAATTACGTTAATAATTAAAATATTTTTTTACTTTTCACTAATCACTTTTTACTATATTTGCATTTCTTTCATTTAAACTTAAAATGGATATCAATCAAAATCAAGAAACGGTAAAAAACGTTTTTACAAAATACCTTGAAGAAAAAGGACATCGCAAAACGCCTGAACGTTATGCAATACTTCAAGAAATATACGAAAATCAAGAACATTTTGATATCGAATCCTTGTATATTAAAATGAAAAACAAAAATTATCGTGTTTCTCGTGCTACTTTATACAACACTATTGAGTTATTATTAGATTGTAAATTAGTTCGTCGTCATCAATTTGGACAAAATCAAGCACATTATGAAAAGTCTTATTTTGATAAGCAACACGATCATATTATTTTAACGGATACAGGAGAAGTAATTGAATTTTGCGACCCTCGTATTCAGCAAATTAAG
>JBFYPW010000130.1:0-4480 GCA_041303115.1 Flavobacterium sp. | reverse complement strand
CAGCCACATCGTACCAAAATTTAGCTTTAGTTCCTGGTACAACTATACCTGTTCGAGTGAATACGGTTCGAGGAAGCGGCACAATTTGTCCTGCTGCAAATCAAACGTATTTTGATGCGTTTAATACAGGGACCTATCCTACAACTTATGATGGTCAAACCAAAATTTTAACAGCACAAGCAGCAGTAATACCTGGAACATTGTATCATATAAAATTAGTAATTGCTGACGAAGGAAATGCACGATTTGATTCTGGAATTTTCTTAAAAGCCGGAAGTTTTGTATCAGAAAAAGACTTAGGACCTAATCGATTACTTGCCACAGGAAATTCTTTGTGCCCAAACGAAACGTTAATATTAAACGCAACACAAGCTGGTGCTACAAGTTACCAATGGTTTAAAAATGGTAATCCTGTCGGGACAAATAGTGCCACTTATGATGTAACATCAGCAGGAACTTATACGGTAGAAATAAATGTTAATACTACTTGCGTTATTACAGGCTCAATTGAAATAGAATATGCGCCTAACATAACAACATCAACTACCAGCTTTACAGCTTGTGATACGAATTCTGATGGATTTGCTGCATTTGACTTAAACGCCATTAAAACGCAAATATTTAATAACTTACCAAGTAATTACAGTGTAGCATTGTTTGAATCTCCCACTGGAACAACTGCTTTACCAGCCAACTTTACCAATACTACACCAAATCAACAGATTATTTATGCAAGAATCGTTTCCCTTGAAAATTGCTATTCTAACATTCCAATATCGCTAAATGTATTATCATCTGGTGGTATTTTACCATCCGAAATAATAAATATTTGCAATAATTCAGTAACAACAATTAGTGCTCCAAGTGGTTTTTCTACTTATAGTTGGAATACTTTACCTGTTCAGAATTCGCAATCCATATCTATTTCAAGCTCAGGAAATTATATCGTTACGTTAACAAGTGCGAATGGATGCACAAATACAAAAACATATACTGTAATTAATTCTGAACTTGCCAATATTACAAGTATTGAAGTAAATGATTTTGAGGAAAATTTAACGGCTTTAATTTCTATTTCTGGAAATGGTAATTACACCTACTCAATTGATGGTATAAATTTTCAAAATACACCCCTTTTTAATTTGCCTGAACCTGGAGAATATCGAATTTATGTTAAAGAAGAAAATTGCGGAACAGTTTCTGATACCTTTTTTGCAATAACCTATCCAAAATTTTTCACTCCAAATGGAGATTCATTTAACGATGTATGGCAAATTAAAAATTTAGATAAAAAAGGATTAGAAAACAGTAAAATTTATATTTTTGATAGATTTGGAAAACTTATAAAGGAGTTAAATAAAATCAACTCCAGTTGGGACGGCACTTTCGATAATCAAAAGCTTCCCTCAACAGATTATTGGTTTATTATAGAAGTTTCAAACGGCAAAAAAATAAAAGGACATTTTAGTTTAAAACGATGATAAAAAATACATTTTTAGTACTCCTTGGTGGCGGAATTGGAAGCGTAGCCAGATATTTACTAAGTTATTTTCTAACTAAAAATAACACAACACAGTTTCCTTGGGCAACTTTCATTGCAAATGGCTTAGGCTGTTTGTTAATTGGATTACTTTTTGGTTATATTCAGAAAAATAATTTGCAAAATGAAACGTTAAAACTTTTACTAATAACTGGATTTTGTGGCGGTTTTACTACTTTTTCAACATTTAGTTTAGAAAACATTCAATTTATTCAAAATCAAAATTATAACTTAGCGCTTTTATACACAATATCATCGATTTTTATTGGTTTTTTAGGTGTACTAATTGGTTTTAAACTATTTAACTAATGCAACATATAAACGAAAGTCAAATTTCTGAAATAAAACAACTCTTAGCAACTCCAAAAAAAATTGCTATCATTCCGCATAGAAATGTAGATGGTGACGCAATGGGTTCTACGCTTGGGTTATATCATATTCTAAAACAATTAAATCATCAAATTACAGTTGTTGTACCTAATGAAATTCCAGATTATTTACAATGGATTCCAGGTACAAATGACGCAACACTAATTTTTGAAGGTGCACATACAGATAAAGCAACTTCTATTTTAAAAGAAGCTGAACTAATTTTCACATTAGATTTCAATGCATTTCATCGTACTGGCGAACAAATGGAAACGGTATTAAAAACACTTTCTTCAACATTTATAATGATTGACCATCACGAGAAACCTGATACCTATGCAAAATATATGTTTTCAGATATCGAATATAGTTCCACTTGCCAAATGGTATATGAATTCATCCAAAAATTAGAACTTGGTGACTACATAAATTTAGATGCAGCCTCGTGTTTATATACCGGAATTGCAACAGATTCTGGTGGATTTCGTTTTCCAAGAACTACTGGAAACTTACATCGTATTGTGGCAAATTTAATTGATATAGGCGTAAATAATTCGCAAATTCACGTAAATTTATACGATAATGGCGATTATAATAAACTTCAGATTTTAGGAAAAGCGCTTTCAAATTTGAAAGTGTTACCAGAATACAAAACGAGTTATATTGCACTTTCGCAACAAGAACAAAACGAATTACAAGTTAAAAAAGGCGATACAGAAGGTATTGTAAATTATGGCTTAACCATTAAGGATATCGATTTTACAGCTTTTTTCACTGAAGTTTCAGAAGAAAAAATAATTAAAATTTCATTCCGTTCACAAGGTGATTTTGATGTAAATCAGTTTGCCAGAAATCATTTTAATGGTGGCGGACACAAAAATGCCGCTGGTGGAAAATCTTTTGATAGTTTAGACGACACAATAACTAAATTTATTACTATTTTAGCAATCGAAAAAAAATAAATTAACTAAAATGAATTCATTCAAACCTATTTTACTTGTTGCTGTAAGTATTTTCATTGCTTCGTGTTCTGAAAAACAAGCGCGTCAACCCATTTCTCACTCATCAGGAACTTTTATGAAAGAATCCATTGACAGAAATAAAAAGTTGAATGAACAAGAAAAAATAGCCATCAATAAAATCATTCAAAAAGATACAGCATTTATTTATAATCGTTCAGAAAAAGGTTTTTGGTATGCCTATGAAAGTAAAAGTACTGAAAACGTATTTCCTGTTAAAGGTGATGTAGTGAATTTTGATTATGAAATTACCGATTTATACGGAAATACTATTTATTCTGCGGAAGAATTAAAACCTCAAACCTATTATGTAGACAAACAAAATATTATGAGTGGTTTAAGAAACGGTATCAAATTAATGCATAAAGGTGATAAAGTGAAATTTATTTTTCCTTCACAATCTGCCTATGGATATCACGGTGATGATAAAAAAATCGGAACAAATCAGCCAATTATTTGTCACGTAACGTTAAATGAAATAAAAACAGAAACCCCTGAATAATTAAAAAAATGAAAAAGATATTACTAACATTCCTTTTTTTTAGCACACTATTTATTTCTTGCACAAGTAAAGTTGAAAATGGTAATTTATCAGATGGCCTATATGCTTTAATTGAAACGTCTAAAGGTGATATTACTATAAAATTAGAATTCGAAAAAGCGCCTTTTACCGTAGCAAACTTTGTTACATTAGCTGAAGGAAAAAACAATTATGTCAACTCAAAATACAAAGGCATTCACTTCTATGACGGTTTGACTTTTCACAGAGTTGAAGCAAATCCTCCTATGATTCAAGGTGGCGATCCTTTAGGTTCAGGACAAGGCGGACCTGGATACAAATTCAAAGATGAATTCCATCCAGAATTAAATCACGGAAAAGCTGGAATTTTATCTATGGCAAATTCAGGACCTAACACAAATGGTTCGCAATTTTTCATAACAACAGATCAAACCCCTTATTTAGACAGAAAACACAGTGTTTTTGGCGAAGTAATAGAAGGATTAGATATTGTGAGTACAATTGTGGTTGGCGACAAAATAAATACTGTAAAAATTATCAGAGTTGGTGATGCTGCTAAAAAATTCGATGCGGTTAAAGTATTTAAAGATTATTTTGATAAACAAGTTGAATTACAAAAAGTACTTGAGCAAGTAAAAATTAAAAAAGTAGCTCAAATTGAGGATATTAAAGCAACAGGAACCAAAACCAAAACGGGATTAATTTATAAATTAATTTCTTCAGGAAAAGGTAAAAAACCCGTTTATAGCCAAGAAGTTTTTGTACACTATGCCGGATTTTTTGTAGATGGCACGCTGTTCGACACAAGTTATGCAAATGTAGCCGAAGAAAATGGCGTATTAGACTTAGCAAGAAAAGAAGCTAACGGATATGCACCATTTCCATTTACTTATGGTAGTAAAACCGGCTTAATTCCTGGATTTATTGAAGGATTAGAAAATATGAAATTTGGCGATAAAATGGCCTTATTAATACCTGGGCATTTAGGGTATGGGGAACAAGGTTATGGCACCATTCCGCCTAATGCCACAT
>JBFYPW010000129.1:0-4572 GCA_041303115.1 Flavobacterium sp. | reverse complement strand
GTGGGCAATGAGGGGTTCGAACCCCCGACCCCCTCGGTGTAAACGAGGTGCTCTGAACCAGCTGAGCTAATTGCCCCAATAAAACGCGCTACTTTCGTATTGCGAGTGCAAATATACATCTGTTTTCGGTATTTGCAAATAAAAATACAAAAAAATTATATTATTTCTGAAACTACAAAGTTGCTACCACCAATAAAAATCAAATCTTTATCAGATGATTTTTCTAATGCCGCTTTGTAAGCTTTTGTAACAGAGGCGTATGTGTTTCCAACTAGTTGATGTGTTCTTGCTTTTTCTTGGAGTATCCTTGCGTTTAAACCACGTTCGTTTTTTGGTTTACAAAAATAATAATTGGCATTTTTTGGAAATAATGGTAAAATGGCATGTAAATCTTTATCATTTACGACTCCTAAAACTATGTGTAATTGGTTGTTCGTTTGTTTTTTTAATTGTTGCATAACCAATTCAAGTCCGTGTGCATTGTGAGCGGTATCACAAATTACTTTCGGATATTCTTGTAAAATTTGCCATCTTCCTTGTAAATGAGTATTGAGTACTACATTTGCAATTCCGTTTTTTATATTTTCTTCTGAAATCTTGAAATTGGATTTTAAATTTCGAAATACTTCAATAACTGTTTTTTTATTCTTTATTTGATAGTTACCAAGAAGTCCAGAAGGGTAATCAGGGTGGTTTATATCTTGTGCGAAATAAATTTCTGATTTGTTTTTTGAGGCGACTTCTGTAAAAACTGGTTTTGTTTGTGATGTATATTCTCCAATTACAACTGGAATATTCTGCTTTATTATTCCGGCTTTTTCAAAGGCGATTTTTTCTAAAGTATCACCTAAAAATTGCGTGTGATCTTTTCCGATATTTGTAATTACTGAAAATAAAGGTATAATGCTATTTGTAGCATCTAATCGGCCTCCCATTCCTACTTCAATTATTGCTATGTCTACTTTTTTATCAGAAAAATATTTGTAGGCTAATCCAACTGTCATTTCAAAAAAACTTAATTCGGTTTTCTCAAAAAACAACTTATGATTTAAAATAAATTGATGTACATAATTTTTAGATATTTTTTTTCCATTTATTGTAATTCGTTCTCTGAAATCCTTCAAATGTGGTGACGTGTATAAGCCAACTTTATAACCAGCTTCCATAAATACAGAGGCAATCATACTACTTGTTGAACCTTTTCCATTCGTACCTGCTACGTGTATAGTTTTGAAGTCTAATTCGGGATTGTGTAAATGTTTGGTCAGTAACAAGATATTTGTTAAATCTTCTTTATAAGCAGCAGCACCAATGTTTTGGAACACGGGAAGTTGATTAAATAGCCAATTTATGGATTCTTTATAAGTCATTTTTTAGATATTTTTAAAAAATTTCTTCTTCTGTAAAATAAAATATACTTTTTTTAGTTTTATACTTTATAGAAAAATGTATCTTTAGTGCAAATTTCAAAAAATTAATTAAGAATAGTATTACTTATGATCGGATTTTTTTTACAAACCTCTGTAGATACTGTTGCACAAGCTGTAACAAAAGTAGCAGATACAAATACACCAACTGTTAACGAAGGAATATCGGTTTTTGAATTCATTTTAAAAGGTGGTTTTTTCTTAATCCCAATTATTATTTTGATGATTTATACCATCTATTTAATTGTAGAAAGGTATTTGTATATCACTAAAACTACAAAAAACGACGATTTTCTGCTTAAAGAAGTGCGTACACATTTAATCGGTGGCAATATAAATTTAGCTGTAGGTGCTGCAGAACGTGTCAATAATGCTACAGCAAGAGTTGTAAAAGAAGGAATTTTAACCATTGGAAGACCTATTTCTGAAATTGAATCGAATATGGAACGTATGGCTCAAATTGAATTAGGCGAGATGGAACGTAAAATGGGACAATTAGGTTTAATTGCTGGTATGGCACCTACTTTAGGTTTCGTGGGAACGATTTCTGGAGTTATTAAAATTTTCTATAGCATTTCTATTACTGAAAACATTAGTATTGGAAATATTTCTGGTGGATTATACGAAAAAATGATTTCTTCTGGAGCTGGACTTATCGTAGGCTTAATTGCTTACGCAGGTTACCATTTATTGAATGGGAAAATTGACCATTTTATGTTAAATGTTCAAAAACAAGTATTGGAATTTGTAAACATAATTCAGCGACCAAATGGCAATTAAAAGAAACAGACGTTTTCATGCAGAAGTACATGCGTCATCAATGAGTGACATCATGTTCTTCTTGCTGTTGTTTTTTCTAATCATCTCAACATTGGCGAATCCGAATGTTATTAAAATGACGTTGCCAAAATCGAAAACAAACGAAAAAACAAATAAACAATTTATAAGTATTTCTGTAACGGAAGACAAAGCGTTTTTTATTGATAAACAACCTGTTAGTTTTGAAGAATTGGAAAAAGAATTGTTAGCTAAAATAGGTACAGATAGAGAACAAACCGTTGTGGTTCGAATTCCGTTTAATTTACAGGTGCAAGATTTAGTGGATGTCCTTCAAATAGGCGTGAAGAACAATTTGAAGTTTGTGATTGCTACTAATTCGAAATAAATTTTTATAACTAAGTAACGAACCACTAATAATTTTAGTGGTTTTTTTGTTTCCTATTTTAATTTGCGAAAATTTGTGTAATCTGTCTTTAAAAATTACTTTTGCAGAACAACACATTCACATTATGTATAAATTACTTTTACGTCCTATATTATTCTGTTTCGATCCTGAAAAAGTGCATTATTTTACCTTTTCATTGGTGAAATTCATCTCTAAAATTCCATTTGTAACTTCAATTATAAAAGCGATTTATGTAGTCGAAGACAAACGATTAGAAAGAGAAATTTTCGGATTGAAATTTAAAAACCCTGTTGGATTAGCTGCAGGATTTGATAAAGATGCGAAACTATTCAATGAATTGTCAGATTTTGGATTTGGTTTTATTGAAATTGGAACACTAACCCCAAAACCACAAGACGGAAATCCTAAAAAAAGATTATTTCGTTTAAAATCCGATTCAGCAATTATTAACCGAATGGGATTTAATAATGGTGGAGTAGAAGCAGCGATTTTAAGATTAAAAGAAAATAAAGGTGTATTAATTGGTGGAAACATCGGTAAAAATAAAATTACTCCAAATGAAAGTGCTACCGATGATTACGTAATTTGTTTCGAAGCGTTATATGATTATGTAGATTATTTTGTAGTCAACGTAAGTTCACCCAACACACCAAATTTAAGGGAATTACAAGAAAAAGAACCGTTGACAAAATTGTTGCAGACGTTGCAAGATTTAAACAACTCGAAAGTTAAGATAAAGCCAATTCTTTTAAAAATCGCACCGGATTTAACCAACGAACAATTAGTAGATATTATTGATATTGTAAACGAAACTAAAATCGCAGGTGTAATAGCAACCAACACCACCATTTCTCGTGACGGATTAACTTCTGAAAATAAGGTAGAAACTGGCGGATTATCTGGAAAGCCATTAACCAAACGTTCAACAGAAGTGATTAGATTTTTATCAGAAAAAAGTAATAAATCCTTTCCAATTATCGGAGTAGGAGGTATTCATTCTGCAGAAGATGCTATCGAAAAGTTAAATGCTGGGGCAAGTTTAGTGCAATTATATACAGGTTTCATTTACGAAGGCCCACAGTTGATAAAAGATATTAATGAGAAAATATTGAGAGAACTATAATATATCGTAGCACAGATTAGAGAAATTATATAAATTTCTAAAATTTCTTCAATCTGTGTTTCAAAAGTATTTCAAAACAAAAATCAGTTTCAATCCATCCAAATCCGCGTTATCCGCGTGCCCATCAACATGAAATTAGTCTTCGCATCCAATAATAAAAATAAAATAGCTGAAATTCAGCAGCAAGTCGGTTCGCAATTTGAAATTGTTTCCTTAGAAGACGTTGGTTGTTTTGTGGACATTCCGGAAACGGCAGAAACTATTGAAGGTAATGCGATTTTGAAAGCAAATTATGTCACAGAAAATTTTGGTTTACCCTGTTTTGCTGACGATACAGGTTTGGAAATCGAAAGTCTAAATAATGAGCCTGGCGTATATTCGGCTCGTTATGCTGGTGAACAAAAGAATGCAGAAGACAATATGGATTTGGTCTTACAGAAATTAGCATCTAAAACCAATAGAAAAGCTCAATTCAAAACCATTATCGCGTTGAATATTAATAACCAACAACATTTATTTGAAGGTATAGTAAAAGGTGAAATTACTTTGGAAAAGTCAGGAAATCAAGGCTTTGGATACGATCCAATTTTTCAACCTGAAGGTTTTTCCGCTACTTTTGCCCAAATGACTATGGAGCAAAAAACTGTAATTAGTCACAGAGGAATTGCAGTTCAAAAATTGATAAATTTCTTATCTAATTTATCTGAGTAACTGTAAATTCATTGTTAAAAAGCTATTACTTTATCGTAACTTTCTGAAAATCAATTAAAAACAAATTAGTTTAATCCGTTTTTTAATTCTACCTTTGCACCCAATTTAAAAATATATAATGAATA
>JBFYPW010000128.1:0-4579 GCA_041303115.1 Flavobacterium sp. | reverse complement strand
GAAGAAGTTGCAGAATATAATGGAGCCTATAAAGCTTCAAAAGGTATGCTTGATGAATTTGGACCAAAACGTGTTATCGATACACCAATTGCAGAATTAGGTTTTGCAGGTATCGCAGTAGGTTCAGCTATGAACGGATGCCGACCAATTGTAGAATATATGACATTCAATTTCTCTTTAGTAGGAATTGATCAAATTATAAATAATGCGGCGAAAATGCGTCAAATGTCGGCTGGACAATTTCCAATGCCAATGGTTTTTCGAGGACCAACAGCATCTGCAGGACAATTAGGAGCAACACACTCGCAAGCTTTTGAAAACTGGTTTGCCAATACTCCAGGTCTAAAAGTAGTTGTTCCAAGTACCGTTTATGATGCAAAAGGTTTGTTAAAAGCTGCCATTCGTGATAACGATCCAGTTATTTTTATGGAATCTGAACAAATGTATGGTGATAAAGGTGAAGTTCCAGAAGGTGATTACATCATTCCACTTGGTGTAGCTGATATCAAACGCGAAGGTACTGATGTTACTATTGTTTCATTTGGTAAAATTATCAAAGAAGCACATCTTGCTGCTGAAGAATTAGCAAAAGAAGGTATCTCATGTGAAATTATCGATTTAAGAACCGTTCGTCCAATGGATTACGATTGTATTATTAATTCGGTCAAAAAAACAAACAGATTAGTCGTTTTAGAAGAAGCGTGGCCGTTTGCCTCTGTTGCTTCAGAAATTACATATATGGTTCAAGAACGTGCTTTTGATTATTTAGATGCACCTATCCAACGTATTACAACTGCTGATACACCAGCGCCATATGCACCAACTTTATTAAAAGAATGGTTGCCAAATAGTAACGATGTAGTAAAAGCTGTTAAAAAAGTAATGTACAAAAAATAAAAACAGATAATTAGGCAATTGGATAATAGTTTTTTTAATAAATTTTTCAATTTGTCTACTACTTTAAAATAAAGTATATTTGAATCCCGATTTTATCGGGATTTTTTTATAATTATAACCCAAATGAAAAACCTACTAACACTTATTATTCTAATCTCATCACTTGCTTTTTCCCAAACAAAAGTAAGCGGTATCATTTTAGACGACACCAAACAACCTGTTTCTTATGCTACGGTGGCTTTTAAAAATTCCGCAGAAGGCGTAATTGCGGATGAAAATGGTAAATTTTATATCGAATCAAAAAAAACATATCCTTCCATAATAGTTTCATTTGTCGGCTATAAAGATAAGGAAGTCCCACTTTCAGGCATCTTTAATTACGATTTAAAAATTGTTTTAGAAAACGCAAACGAAATTGCCGAAGTAAAAGTGTATGGCGGAAAAACTTCAAAGAAAAACAATCCTGCTATAGATATTCTTAGAAAAATTTGGGAAAGAAAAAAGAAAAATGGATTGCGTCAATTTAATCAATATGAATACGATAAGTATGAAAAAATTGAATTTGATATCAATTCTATAGACAGCACATTTATGAAAAATAAAATCTTCAAAAATGTAGAATTTATTTTTCAACACGTGGACACTTCTGCCATTACAGGTAAAAATTTCTTACCTATTTTTATAAATGAAACCAAGAGTAAAGTATATGGCGACAATCTAAAAAACAAAACAAAAGACGTTTTAGAAGCCAATAAATATTCAGGATTTGGAAATGCAAATAATGATGGCGTAAATGCCTTTTTAAAAGATTTATATGCCGATTACGACATCTATAACAACTACCTAAAATTTTTCGATAAAGATTTTGTAAGTCCATTATCCCGAACTGGAATTCAAGTGTACAACTATGTTTTGGCAGACAGTACTTTTATTGATAAAAAATGGTGCTATAATATTGTATACTATCCTAGAAGAAAAAACGAATTGACTTTTAAAGGTGATTTTTGGGTAAACGATTCTACTTATGCCATTAAGAGTATCAATATGGAAGCCAGTAAAAGCGCCAATATCAATTGGGTTCGAGACATTTATATTGAGCAAGAATTTGACGTGCTTAACGATTCGGTTTTTTTATTGAAACGAGATCATATGATGACGGATTTTGCGCTGACCAAAAAAGAAGGTTCAAATGGTATGTACGGAAAACGAACAACTATGTTCAAAAATCATCAATTCAATAAAGTAAAAGACGATAAATTTTACCGGGAAGAAGTCAATACTTTTAACAAAGAAGCGTTTACCAAAACTGAGGAATATTGGGAAGAAAATCGGTTTGAAAGTTTAAACTCCAATGAAAAAGGGATATACGAAATGCTCGACACCTTAAAAACAGTTCCGAAAATTAAACGATTTTACAATTTAGTATCTATTTTAGGAAGTGGCTACATTCAAGTTGGAAAATTTGACATCGGACCTGTTTTCTCTACTTTCGGATACAATGATGTAGAAGGACAACGTATCAGATTAGGAGGGAGAACGTATTTCGGACCTAACGACCCATGGCGTATTCAAGGATACACTGCTTATGGATTTAAAGACCAAAAAATAAAATACGGAATCAATGCCCGCCTAATGCTGGATAAGAAAAATCGATTTATTGTATCTTTTGGTAACCGTAGAGATGTAGAACAAATTGGCGTAAGCTTAACCACTTCGAATGATGTTTTAGGTAGAAGTTTTGCATCTTCATCTTTTTTCTCAAGTGGTACGAACAATAAATTAACCAATGTAAATTTAACCAATTTAGGTTTTGAAATAGAACCAGTTAAAAATTTGGTTTTCGAAAGTAGTTTTTCATACAGAACTTTATCATCTGCTTCACCAGAATTTAAATTGGACTATTTCACAGATGACACTTTTAGTCAAACATCAAACAAAATAACTCAATCTGAAGTCAATTTCTTAATCAACTATACACCAAGTAGAAAAATGATTGGCTATGGTGTGGATCGAATGGAAGTAGATTTAAATTATCCAAGAATTTTTATGAGTTATTCTCAAGGTTTAAAAGGGGTTTTAAATAGCGATTTCAATTATTCCAAATTACAACTGTTTTATCGTCAACCTTTATTAATTGGTGGATTTGGACGATTATTCACTACTTTAGAAGTTGGTAAAACCTTCGGAATAGTTCCGCTGTCTTTAATGGGAATTATTCCTGGAAATCAATCGTTTTTTATTATCGATAATACCTATAACTTATTAAATTATTACGATTTTGTATCAGACCAATATACCTCACTTCATTTGGAACATAATTTCAATGGTAAATTATTTTCAAGAGTACCATTACTTCGAAAACTAAATTGGCGAGAAATCATTGGTGTAAAAGCCGTTTATGGTTCTGTTTCAAATGAAAACAGAGCTATAAATGCTTCTGGGCAACTATATCAAGCACCCGTAGATGGTTATTACGAATATTCTGCCGGAATAGGTAATATTTTTAAAGTTATGCGAGTGGATGCCTCTTGGCGTGGTAGTTATTTTGACATTCCTGAAGCTCGAAAATTCACAATTCGAGTAGGTTTTGGTTTTTATTTTTAAAAGATTATCATTCTTGTTTTTTAAAAAAAATTAATTTTTCATAATTTTTTTAATGTTTTTTTATGGTAAATGTAATTTTACTATTATAAAATCTATAATATAAGAAATCGAATACTTGCTAAACCCTAACTTCTATCTTTTTTCTAACTTTGCAGACGAAAAATAAATACAAAAATGACAGCAGATAAAGTAACAACATTTGATGTTTTGGTAGAAATCCCAAGAGGAAGTCGAAACAAATATGAATATGATTTTGATTTAAAAAGAATGCGTTTTGACAGGATGCTATTCTCCTCAATGATGTATCCAGCAGATTACGGATTTATCCCTGAAACATTAGCTTTAGACGGTGATCCTCTGGATGTGTTAGTATTAGTAACCAAGCCAACATTTCCAGGATGTGTTATCGAAGTAAAACCTATTGGCGTGTTTCATATGGCAGATGATAAAGGACCGGATGAAAAAATTATTTGTGTACCTGTTTCTGATCCAATCTGGAATTCTTTAAACGACCTAAGTGACGTAAATCCGCACTTAGTAAAAGAAATTGAACACTTTTTTCAAGTTTATAAAGATTTAGAAAATAAAAATGTAGATGTTGAAGGTTGGGGAGATGTAAATGAAGCCCGTGCCATCATTAAAGAATGCACAGAACGATTTGAAGCAATTGAAAACAAACCAGAAGGTTTATTCAGCATAAAATAAAAAAAAATTAACAATTTTTATTAAAAAAGGCAATTATCATTAGAATAATTGCCTTTTTTGTGTATTTTTGCTCGATTAAATTAAAATTAACTATTTACAAAAAACTATGAATAATTTTATGATTTATTTGCCAATTGTAATGGCAATTGTTGGATTGCTTTTTATGGCAATGAAACGTGCTTGGGTATTAAAACAAGATGCCGGAGACGGTAAAATGAAAGAAATTTCAGATTACATTTATGAAGGCGCATTGGCTTTCCTAAAAGCGGAATACAGATTATTAACTGTATTTGTAATTCTTGCAAGTATTGTTTTGGCTGGAATCACTTTCATTCCTGGAGTTAAAACACATATATTTATTGTTGTAGCGTTT
>JBFYPW010000127.1:0-4662 GCA_041303115.1 Flavobacterium sp. | reverse complement strand
TATCCAAAGAAAAAAATCTGTATTGGCCTTCTTCGCCTTCTATCGGTTGGGGAAGAAAAGAAAGTTTAACCCAAGGCGATTCGCATTATTGGGGCGTTTGGTGGGGCAAAGAACCGTTTGAAATGTACAAGAAAAAGGTTGGACGATTTATGAGTGAATATGGCTTTCAAGGGATGCCAAATTTAGAAACGTTACAAAAAGTAATATCTAAAGAAGATTTGCTTTTTACTTCAGAAGCGTTTAAAAATCATCAAAAACACCCTGCCGGCTTTGAAACCATAAATGAATACATGGCACGAGATTTTCGGGTGCCAACATCCATAGAAAAATACAATTATATTTCGCAATTGTTGCAAGCTCGTGGAATGAAAATCGCAATTGAAGCGCACCGATTAGCGAAACCCTATTGTATGGGATCTTTATATTGGCAATTAAACGATTGCTGGCCTGTAACTTCATGGAGTACTTTAGATTATTACGACAATTGGAAAGCGGCGCATTACCAAGTCAAAGAAAGTTTTGCTCCGATACTTTTAGCAGTAAAAGAAAATGCGGACGGGCTTTCAATTATAGGCAGTAACGACAATATGGAAGTAAAAGAAGGAATAGTAACCGCTAAATTGATTGATTTTTCTGGAAAGGAACTTTGGACTGCATCAAAAGAATGTGTTTTGGACGTTGAGAGAAATACAACTTGTATGCAGATTTCCTATAAAGAATTACCAAAATCTGAAAAAGAAAAAACGGTATTAATTATAGAATTTACAAGTAACCAGAAAAAAACTATCGCGAATCATTACTTTGTAAAGTCAAAAGAGTTACAACTTGAAAAACCAACTATTGAAATTAATATTGTAGGCGAAACACTTATCGAACTTAAAACAAATACACTTGCAAAAAACGTGTTCTTACAAGCAAAAAATACTTTTTTTGAAGAAAATTATTTTGATTTAATTCCTGGAATTCCAAAGATAATTAAGACCGTAAAACCAAGTAAAGAAACTAAGGTTTTGTCTTTATTTGATATTATTAATGAATAAAACATAAAAAACGCCTCAATTGAGGCGTTTAAAATTTAAAATAATCCGTTTATTTCGGCATCTATTCTATTTATGATGTTTCCTAAATCTTCAGGATTGTTTACAAAATCTATATCATCGACATCAATAATTAATAATTTTCCTTTTGTGTATGTAGTAACCCAAGCTTCGTAACGCTCATTTAATCTGCTTAAATAATCAATAGAAATAGAATTTTCATAATCCCTACCTCGTTTATGAATTTGTCCTACTAAATTTGGTATTGAACTTCTTAAATAAATAAGTAAATCTGGTGCTCCAACCAAACCTTCCATCAAATCAAAAAGCAATTTATAATTGGTATAATCTCTATTTGACATTAAACCCATTGCGTGTAAATTGGGTGCGAAAATAAAAGCATCTTCATAAATGGTTCTATCTTGTATGGTTTTCTTACCCGACTTTCTTATCTCTAAAATTTGTCTGAAACGACTATTTAAAAAATAAATTTGCAGATTAAAACTCCAACGTTCCATTGAATGATAAAAATCATCCAAATATGGATTATCATCAACGTCTTCAAAATGCGCTTCCCATTTAAAATGTTTGGACAACAACTTTGTTAAAGTAGTTTTTCCAGCCCCAATATTTCCAGCAATAGCTATATGCATATGTTATTTTTTAATTTTATAGGTAATTAATTGATTGTTCGTAAAAATAGAAAAAAATCCATCTGAATAACAAAAATTTTCAATCAATTTTTCATTAATATTTATTCTTGTCGATATGTGATTTTCAAAGGTATAATAATAAATTTCATCTTCAAAAAGATAAAACAAATCAGTTTGACTTAAAAAAACTACTTTTTCAAAAGGTGTTATTTTTCCCAAACTTTTTATTTTTCCAAATTTAGAAATAGAAAAGGCATTGTTTTCAGTATCAATCCAATACAAATAATTATAATCCGATTGCGAATACGAGATGTTTTTTATAGGATTTGATAGAAATTTTATTTTTTTAGAATTTAAATTATACAATCCTATTTGTTGACTTAAACTGTCATAAAACCACAATTCATTTTGAGAAGCAGGCTTTAAAAACTCGCAATTTATTTCCGAAAAAATAGTAGTCTTAATTTCGTTAAGCTGCGCGTCTAACAAAACAAAAGCGTTATTTTCTCTATAAAAAACAAGCGTTTGCAACATGTTAAACGTTTCTACACTTGAAATTTTCCCAAAGTTATTATTTGCGTAGTTTACTGTATCTGATTGACTAACTTTGTATAATGTATTACTATTCGAAAAATAATATTTTCCTGACAGGTCATTTCCCCAAAACACTTCATAATTAAATAACTTTGATGCTATCTTAACTGACTCAATATTTTGAGCTGAAGAATAAAAAGTGATAAATAAAAAAAATAGTGAAATTCGCATATAATGAATATTAACACAAAAATAACAAATTATAATGTAACTAATAGCTATTTTTAGAGTCTAATAACAAATAAAATTAACTTAAATATGAAAAAAATATTTTTAGCCGTACTGAGTTTAACAGCTTTTATGGCCACTGCACAAAAAGATTTCCAGGGAATGGCAGTATACGAATCTAAAACATCTACAGCCGAATTTGCAAAAAACTTTGATGGAAATAAAGATATGACGCCAGAAATGAAAACTCAAATTATGGAAAGAATGAAAAAAATGTTTGAAAAAACATTCGTTCTAAATTTCGATAAATCTGCGTCAATATATAAAGAAGAAGAAAAACTTGATGCGCCCGGACAAGGCGGTGGCGGAAGAATGATGGCCTCTTTTATGGGCGGTGGTGGAACGTATTTTAAAAACGTTAAAGAGAAACAATACACAGTTGATAAAGAAGTATTTGGAAAAGAATTTTTAATTAAAGACTCGTTACCAAATTTAAAATGGGTACTAAGTGATGAATCTAAAAAAATAGGTGATTATACTTGTTTTAAAGCTACAGCTGTAAAAGAAGCTAGTAAAACGGATTTTAGAAATTTTAGAAGAAAAAAAGAAGAGCCAAAAAAAGAAACAGATGAAGGAAAAGTTGACGAAAAAGCCACTTCTGAGAAAAAAGAAGAAAAGAAAACCAACTTTTTTGCCGAAATAGATATGCCAAAAGAAGTTACTGTAACTGCTTGGTACTGTCCAGAAATTCCTGTAAACCAAGGTCCAGATGAATATTGGGGTTTACCAGGATTAATTATGGAAGTAAACGATGGTAAAACCGTAATTATGTGTTCGAAATTAGTACTGAATGTGAAAGAAAAAATTGAGATTAAAGCCCCAACTGGTGGTGATAAAGTCACTCAAAAAGAATATGACGATATTATGATTAAAAAAATGAAAGAAATGAGTGAAATGGGCGGCGGACCTGGATCAAGAGGTGGTATGCAAATGAGATTTTCTAGATAAGATAGCAACTTTAATAAAACCTCAAATATTATGAAAAATATATCTAAATTCTGTTTACTACTTTTCTCTGCAACCCTTTTTGGACAAGATTTTTATGGAAAAGTAGAATATCAAACCATTCAAAATAAATCTAAAAAAGAAGCTGTATCTATTTCAAAAGAATCTGAAAAAGAATCGGCGGAAGATGCATTAACTGGTATTGATAAAGAAGCTATGAAAGAAGCTATGGCAAAAGCATTTCAAAAAAACTATATTTTAACATTCAATAAAAACGAAGCGCTTTTTGAAGAAGTTGTAGCATTAGAAAAACCAGAACAAGGTGGCGTATCGGTTTCTATAAGTATGTCTGGTGATGGAGATAAATATATGAATACAAAAGATAAAATTTCATACACTGAAGAAGATATTTTTGGTGATGAATTTGTGATTAAAGATTCGTTACCAAAAATTGATTGGCAAATAACCAACGAAACAAAAATAATTGGTGATTATAATTGCGTAAAAGCAACTTACATTGAACCTGTTTCTAAAAATGATTTAGAGGCATATGAACGTCAACAGGAAAAAATAAAGAACGGAAAAACTACTTTATTTCAAATGAAAAAACCAGAACCACAAACCATTACAGCTTGGTATACCAGTGAAATACCTGTTAGTTTTGGACCAAATGGCGTATGGGGCTTACCGGGATTAATATTACAACTTGAAAATGAAAATTATATTTACTTTTGCACGAAAGTAAGCTTAAAAAACAACGAAAAAGTTAAAATAAAAATTCCGAATTCTGGTAAAGTCATTTCCAAAAAAGAATACGAAAAATACGAGAAAAAAATGCTTAAGCAAATGGAAGACAATGACGGTCCTATTATGATTCGTGAAATAAAAAACTAACAAACAGACTTAATGAAAAAAATAATTATTTTACTAAGCTTATTTCTTACTGGAATAAGTTACGCACAATCGGTAAAGGTTTCAGGAATACTGAAAGATAGCGACAATTTGGTTATAGAAACAGCCAATGTAATGGCTATTAACCAAGTTACAAAAGCAATGGATGCGTACAACATCACCAGTGAAAAAGGGGAATTTTCATTAAACTTAAAACCCAATACCGAATATATTATCAAAGCCGGTTATATTGGTTACGCGCCATTTGAACAAAAAATTACGACAACAAAAGAAAATCAAACTTTTAATATTGT
>JBFYPW010000126.1:0-4683 GCA_041303115.1 Flavobacterium sp. | reverse complement strand
GATATCATCATGATGTTGTAGGAGTAAATTCACGTTTAGACAGTATCCAAGCCGGCGTTTTAAAAGCAAAATTACCACATTTAGATAAGTATAACAGTGCACGTCAAGATGCTGCAAGAAAATATTCACTTGCATTAGGTATAAATAAAAATATCGTAGCGCCAACTATTTGCGAAAGTTGCGATTGTCACGTATTTCATCAATATGTAATTCGTATTACAAATGGAAAACGCGATGGATTATTAGAACATTTACAAGCCAAAGGTATTCCTTGTGCTATTTATTATCCTATTCCATTACATAGTCAGAAAGCGTATGCGGATACTCGTTATAAAGAGGAAGATTTTCCAGTAACCAATCAGTTGTGTAAAGAAGTTATTGCATTACCAATGCACACGGAATTAGACGATGAACAAATTAAATTTATTACCGACACGGTTTTAGAATATATGAAATAAGAAAATAGAAAATAGAAAATAGAGAAAAGACCTTACAGTACATCTATATTCTATAATCTATATTCTATAATCTTAAATAAATGAAAATAGTAGTAACAGGTGGTTTAGGTTTTATTGGATCACATACCGTTGTAGAATTGCAGAATGAAGGTTTTGAGGTTATTGCAATTGATAATCTTTCCAATTCATCTATGGAAGTATTAAATGGAATTGAGCGAATTACCGGTAAAAAACCAATTTTTGAAAATATCGATTTAAGGGAAAAAGCTGCTGTTCAAAATTTCTTTAAAAAGTATACTGATATTTCTGGAGTTATTCATTTTGCAGCAAGTAAAGCTGTGGGTGAAAGTGTCGAAAATCCGTTATTATATTACGAAAACAATATTAGTGCCTTAATTTACGTGCTGCAAGAACTTACTAAATTACCGTCTGCAAATTTTATTTTTAGTTCTTCTTGTACAGTTTACGGTCAAGCCGAAAAAATGCCAATTACAGAAGACGCACCAATTCAAACTGCTATGTCGCCTTACGGAAATACAAAGCAAATTGGTGAAGAAATTATTACTGATACTTCAAAAGTAAGTGCATTAAATGCTATTTTACTACGTTATTTTAATCCAATTGGCGCGCATCAATCGTCTGAAATTGGCGAATTACCTTTAGGCGTGCCTCAAAATTTAGTGCCATTTATTACACAAACCGCTATGGGATTACGAAAAGAACTTTCCGTTTACGGAAATGATTATCCCACAACCGACGGAACAGCGGTTAGAGATTACATTCATGTAGTCGATTTAGCAAAAGCACATGTAATAGCTATGCAGCGTTTATTAAATAAAAAAAATATAGATTCAGTTGAAACTTTTAATTTAGGCACTGGAAAAGGAAGTTCGGTATTAGAAGTCATTCAATCTTTTGAAAAAGTTACAGGACAAAAACTAAATTATAAAATTGTAGGAAGACGAGAAGGCGATATTACTGAAGCGTATGCCAATACTGATAAAGCAAATCGTATTTTGGGATGGAAAGCGGCATCAAGTTTAGATGATAGTTTGGCAAGTGCTTGGAAATGGGAACAGAAAATTAGAAGTTAGATAGGAAATTTCATAAAATGACGAACCAAAAATCCGATTTAAAATTAATATTTTCCTTAGTAATTGTCGGAATAGTTTGGGGAACAACTTATTTAGGGATTCGTGTAGCAGTTGAAAGTATCCCGCCTTGGTTTATTACTTCTATTCGCCAAGGAATTGCGGCAATAATTGTTCTTGGAATTTTAATTTACAAAAAACAATTATCTTGGATTGGTTGGAATAATTTAAAGTTCCAATTGATTCCATCTTTGTTGATGATTGTTATTGCTAATGGTTTTACAACAATTGCAGAACAATCGTTACCGAGCGGTTTGACATCTATTATGAGTGCACTTTCACCGGTTATTATTTTTATTGGGGGCATTCTTTTTGGAATTGAAAAACCAAATTTAAAAGGTTTAACTGGAGTTTTATTAGGATTTCTTGGAGTTGTTTTCATTTTTAGAAATGGATTAGAAGACATTTTAGATCCTAATTATAAAACAGGAATGTTGTTTTTAAGTATTGGCATTATGAGTTGGTCAGCTGGAACGGTTTATTCTAAAAAGCATACACATAAATCCAATAATATAGCTCTAAATTTATTTTACCAATTTTCAATTTCTTCCTTAATTCAATTTGTTTTAGCTTTTATTTTTTCTTCTAATACAGATATGAATACTTGGAGTTTACGAAGTATTTCAGCAGTAGTGTATTTAGCCGTTTTTGGCTCGGTCTTAGCTTTTTTCTGTTATCATTATGCGTTAAAAAGGGTAACTGCAGTACAAGTTTCAATCCTGAATTATGTCAACACAATTATTGCTGTTTTCTTAGGTTGGCTATTACTTGATGAAGTAATTACATTTGATTTTATAATTGCAACTGCATTGATTATTTTAGGAGTTTTTATTATTAACTATAAGAAGAAATGAAAAATTTTAAACCATTAAGAAATTAAGTTTCATTTAGACTTAATTTCTTAATGGTTTATTATCTAAATTACAATTAAGCCGAAATAGTTTCTACTTCTCTATCAATTTTATTTACCAATCCAACCAATACTTTTCCAGGTCCAACTTCCGTAAAACTTGAAGCCCCATCAGCAATCATTTGTTGAACAGATTGTGTCCATTTTACTGGAGCGGTTAATTGAATAATTAAATTTTTCTTAATTTCATTTGCATCAGAAACAGCATTTGCTGTTACATTTTGATATACAGGACAAATAGGTTGAGAAAATTCTGTAGCTTCAATAGCCGCAGCTAATTCCTCTCTTGCTGGTTCCATCATTGGTGAGTGGAAAGCTCCTCCAACAGGTAAAATTAATGCGCGTTTGGCTCCAGCTTCTTTCATTTTTTCACAAGCCAATTCCACGGCTTTATATTCACCTGAAATTACCAATTGACCTGGACAATTATAATTTGCAGCTACTACAACACCGTCAATTGAAGCGCAAATGTCTTCAACAATTTTATCATCTAAATTTAATACAGCTGCCATAGTTGATGGTACAATTTCACAAGCTTTTTGCATAGCTAAAGCTCTCTTAGAAACTAACAAAAGTGCGTCTTCAAAAGATAAAGCTCCATTAGCAACTAAAGCTGAAAATTCACCTAATGAATGACCCGCTACCATTTCTGGTTTAAAATTTTCTAAAGTTTTTGCTAAAATTACCGAATGTAAAAAAACAGCTGGTTGTGTCACTTTAGTTTCTTTTAATTCTTCAGCGGTTCCTTCAAACATAATATCTGTAATTCGGAAACCTAAAATATCGTTTGCTTTTTCAAATAATTCTTTTGCTAAAGGTGATGATTCATATAAATCTTTACCCATACCGGTAAATTGAGCGCCTTGACCTGGAAAAACGTATGCTTTCATATTTATTTGTTTCAAGTTTATTGTTTCAAGTTTTTAAAAAACAAAAATACTTATTTTGTAACAATCTTATCAAAATAATGACTAATATTTACAACATCTAAATTAAAATAAAATGAAAAAAATTCTTCCAATAGTTTTAGTGCTACTTGTAACTCTTTTCTTTTTTTATGTAACACTTCCCGTAATAAGTTATGGCTTTTCTGGAATAACTGTTTTATTTATAATAATCGCAGCATTATTATTTTTTACTTTTTCTAAATTCACAATTAGTTCAGATGGAAAAAGTTACAAACCAGTCCATGTTTTTTGGAAGATTCCAGCCTTATTAATAGGTATTGCAATTATATATTCGTTTATATTACCATTTTTTACTTCACATCCAATTTTTAGAAATGAAGACTATAGAAACTTAATTGGAAAAGTAGAAAATGGCGATAAATTGACCAATCATATAGCACCAATTTCTATGAATGAAATTCGAGTTGTAGATGAATCTTTAGCCTATTTATTAGGTGAAAAAATATTAGGAAGTCAACCAGCGTTAGGAAGTCAGGCGCACTTGGGTGAATTTTACATACAAAAAGTAAACGGAAAATTATATTGGATTGCCCCTTTAGAACATTCAGGATTTTTTAAATGGCTAAACAATAAAAAAGGAACAACAGGATATGTAATGGTTTCTGCAACGAATGAAAGAGATGTGAAATTAGTTCAAGAAGTAAATGGAAAACCCATTTTTCTAAAATACCAACAAGAGGCCTATTTTCAAAGTAATTTGCACCGTTATTTGTATTTTAACGGATATAACACAATTGGTTTAACAGATTTTTCTTTCGAAATTGATGATACAGGAATGCCGTATTGGGTAGTTACTAAATACAAAAAACAAGTAGGCTTTTCTGGAAATGATGCCACTGGTATTGTTGTTGTAAACGCTCAAAACGGAGAAATAAAAGAATATAATATAAAAAACACTCCTACTTGGGTTGATAGAATTCAACCGATATCATTTATTAAAGACCAATTAAATGACTGGGGTGAATATGTAAAAGGATATTGGAATTTCTCTAATGAAAACAAGCTTCAAATTACAGAAGATTTAACGTTAGTGTACGGAAAAGATAATAAATCATATTGGTACACAGGGATTACTTCGGTAGGAAAAGATGAATCTGCAGTAGGGTTTGTATTAGTTGACACACGAACCAAACAAACTACATTTTATAAGCAAAGTGGTGCCACTGAGTTTGCAGCACAAAGCTCAGCACAAGGAA
>JBFYPW010000125.1:0-4704 GCA_041303115.1 Flavobacterium sp. | reverse complement strand
ACCAAAGCCAAGACCATTTCCTCTTTCTTCTTCATAGAAGTAGAAAAATGAAAATCGCAATAATGACACGCTTGCTTGCAAAAAGGTATGTGAATGTAGATGCCGCTCATTTAAAAGTGTTCAGTATTTAGTTTAACAATTTGTAAAAATAGATTTATCTTTAGTTACCAAACAAAAGTACTTCGTTATTTGATTTAATTATTTTTGGATTTAATATATTAAAATTACTCCAATTTGATGTTGTTAAAATTTCATAATCTGTTTTATCATTCGCTTCATTATATAAAATCCCAGTGACAACATTTTTTGTGCTTTTTATAAAATATAAATTATTTTCTTTCACAAATTCTGTTATTGTGTTTTCATTTAAATATTCTTTGTTTGTATATTTTGATAAATTATTTTTCAAAACATAACCATCTCTGAATGATATTGGAAAGTCAGTTACTTCCCAATTTTCAATAATTTTCACAATAGCATTATCAGATTTATTAATATAAATATAGCCAGAATAAACACTTAAATAAACACGCCTTGTGAATGTAGAATGATTTCTTGGAGAAGAAAACTTAATTACAATAACTTCTTCATTATTTATTTTGGTTGTTCCTTCAATGTTTAAAAGAAATTTTTTAAACTTGTTATCTTTTAAAAGTGGAGCGTATTGAATTGGACTATTATACATCAAACCATGATATTCTTTAAAACTTTCTGTTTGAAAATTTTTACTAACCTTCCATTTTGTTTCCAATACTTTTTTCGTGTTTCTAAATTCACGATTTACATAACCTAAATCATATTGTTGAGCCAAAACATCGGCATCAACACAAGTCGTATCAGCAACTTTTATCAAAATGTTAGTTTTTAAATCCGAACTAAATCCTTTATTTGGATAATTTTTATCAAGACTTCCGATAGCTTTTTTTAGAATTTGATATGGTGTATTTTTACTATAAACAACAACTTCTTCAATTAAAGTTTCGTTCGGTTTTTGATTTATATCTAAATTTATATATTTTTCTTTTTTATCATTCACAATTTCTTTTTTATTAGTTACATTATGAATTAGATCTTCGTACTCATCAATTGTTGACAATGAAGTTTTAGGAAAATATAAATAACCGTCATGAAAATCACTAAGTTCGCCCTCTATAAATGCTATTGGACTAAAAAGTCTATTTTCTTTTATATTATTTGTTTCAATATGTTTTGCCGAAATAAAAACATGATTATTCTTAAATTGTTTTTTTAAAACATCTTCAAAAGAGTATTCTTTTATTGGGGTGTGATACCATTTATTTTGAAGGAAAATGGAATCATTAGCTGTAACTGCTGCTAAACTATACATTTTATCTTCTAATGCTGTTTTTATATATGTGCCCATTGGCATAAAATCTTTTATAATAGGTGCTTTTACAGACTTCAAATTATTAGCAAAATGTTGATTGGCACCCCAACAAATAATTTTTGCTTCCGGATTTTGTTTTGTATAAGCCAACAAGTTTTCAGCCATTTGCTTATCTCTAATATTGTCTATACTTGTACAATTGAAAGTACTTGTAAAATTTTGACGGGTAAAAGCATCTTCACCTAATGTCAACAATCCGTTTATAATTTGTGACCAATAAAATTTTTCTTCTGAGTTTTTTTGATGAATTACTTTTTGCTTCAATTTGTTTAATTCTGAAGAAAAAATTAAATATGAAATATCACTTTCATCAAACATACCAGAATTTGATATAGATTCTAAAAGCAAACTAAAATCTTCTTTATTTAATTTTATATTATGGTTTATTTGTTTCGAATAAGAAAATAAATCGTTTGATAAATTTAAAATACCATCCGTACTGGTAATTTGATGGTCAAATCCAAAAAGCTTTAATTTTGCTTTATTAGTTTCAAAAAACGTAATAAAACTTTGAAACTCTTTTCTTTTTCCCCACATAGAAAACAAAGAATTTCTTAAAACTTGTTTGCAATTTGCACCTCTACTAATTTCATTTTGAGCTTTCCACAAATCGTATATTCCAGATTCAAATGCAATTACATTAAACCCCATATTCTCCACCAAATATTTTATAATCTCGGTTTTAGCTTCAAAAATATTTCCATCAAAATGACTGATTTCTCCAAGCATTACAATTTGAACATCTTTTAATTCCTCTTTTAAAAAACTAAAATCATTAGAAATTGGAGGTTCAGACAAAATGATACTTTTTGAAATGGTGTTTTGAGAAAAGAACACAAAACTGAAAAAGAGTAAAAAAAGAGTAAATGTTTTTTTCATTTGGAAGTGATGTATATGAACTAATAACTTTCATTACAAAAAATTATTGTGTCAATATTGTATTCTTTATTTTTTAATTTTTAATTCTTGATTCATTATTCTTCACAAAAGCATCCCAACCGGAATAGCTTGTGGTTCCCACTACTTTTCCAGTATTGAAAAAATGACAAACTGCAGCAGCTAAACCATCTGTAGAATCTAAATTTTTTGGTAACGTTTTAAGTCCTAATAATTGTTGTAACATTTTTGCTACTTGTTCTTTACTGGCATTTCCATTTCCTGTAATGGCCATTTTTATTTTCTTGGGTTCGTATTCAGTAATTGGTATTTCTCTTGATAAACCTGCTGCCATTGCTACACCTTGCGCCCTACCTAATTTCAGCATCGATTGCACGTTTTTTCCAAAAAACGGAGCTTCAATGGCTATTTCATCTGGGTGATAGGTGTCAATTAATTCGATAGTTCGCTCAAAAATTCGTTTCAACTTCATATAATGATCATCCATTTTACTAAGTTGTAATTCGTTTAGCTGAATAAACTCCATTTTTTTATTTACCACACGAATGAGTCCGAAACCCATAATAGTAGTTCCTGGATCGATACCGAGAATGATGCGTTCGTTTGACAAAATTTTTGTTTCAGGTTTAAGGTTTCAAGTTCAAAGTTTTGTTTCTTTGCAAAATGATTTCAAACAAAATTAAACAATATCTTACACTTATAATCAAACTCACGATTGTTTTTGGTGCTTTTTATTTCATATATGAAAAATTAGCAAATGACGACAAATTAAGTTGGAATCAATTTTCAGGGATCTTACAAGAAAAATTTACTAGTACATGGTTGATTTTTATGATTGGATTTAGTGTACTAAACCGTTTTTTAGAAATTTTAAAATGGCAGAATTTAGTTGAAGTAGTTGAAAAAATTTCGCTTTACACGGCTACAAAACAAGTTTTAGCAGGTGTAACTGCAGGATTATTTACTCCAAACGGAATTGGTGAATATGCCGGAAAAGCACTTTATTTCCCAAAATCTGAAACCAAACGAATATTATTTTTAAATGTAATTTGTAATGGAATTCAATTAATTATTGCTGTTTTTTTTGGATTAATTGGCCTTTTATACTTGGGTTATTTGTACTCTTTTTTAATTATTCTATTTATTTTACTATTACTAGTAAGCTTATTATTCTTAACAAAAAACGCTACTATAAAAGGATATTCTGTTCAATTATTTATTGAGAAAATTACAGGAATTCCAAAGGAAATTCATCGAAAAAATGTATTGTTAGCTATTGCTAGATATATAACCTTTTCGCATCAATATTATTTTTTGTTTTTGTTGTTTGGTGTGAAAATTGATTATTTTACGTTACTGGCTACAATAACTGCAGTATATTTTATTGCCAGTTCTTTACCGTCTTTTCAATTTTTAGATTTTGTAGTAAAAGGAAGTGTCGCTATTTGGTTTTTTAATAAATTAAATATTGACGACTATATTGTTTTATTTATCAGCACCTTTATGTGGATGGCTAATGTAGTAGTACCCGTACTAATTGGGAGCTATTTTGTATTGATTTTTAAACCGAAAAGAAATTAATACTCACCAAAGTTTATTCTTCTTTCTGTAAAACTACTGGTAATTGAAATTCTGATTTTACAGGGATCCCTCTTTTTATGGCTGGATTAATTTTAGGAAAATCGGTTAATCGCAATTGAAAAATACTATCCAATTGAATTTTATTATAAGCAATTGAATCCGAAATAATAGCTTCAAAATTAACATCCGAATTTGAAGAAATAATTACTTTTACCTGAATGGTATCTAATTGCGGAAACAATTTAGCAATACTATCATCTTTCAATTTAGAATGCAATTGCGAAGATAGTGTTTCATAAAAACACGTTTGCTTGCTATATGTATCTGACAAGGAATCACAAGCTGTGAATGATGGAAATTCGTCTACTTGTTCCCAATTTATTTTTTTGAGTTCTTGTTCTAATAATACTTTTTCATCCGGCACTTTCTTATCGAATAATTGGCACGATTGCAGTAAAAATATTAAGAAAAAAGCAATTACTTTATTCATTTTGATTTTCAACTATTTAGTTTTCAAAAATACAATTTTATGGAATATGTTTTATTGATTTTTATATTTTTATTCGAACTATTACAAATCCTTATTTTTAGACATAAAAAAATCCCGAACGAATCGGGATTTTTTATTATTTTATTAAGATTATTTTTTTACAATCTTATGGATACTTCTTTGATTATCAGTTGAAATAACTTCCAATACATATAATCCTGGAGTATAATTAGTTAAATCAAGTTCTGTAGTAGAAACAGTTACTTTTTTATTGGTAAGTTTTTTACCTAATAAATCGTAAACATTTACTTCAGAAATAGTTTGATTG
>JBFYPW010000124.1:0-4734 GCA_041303115.1 Flavobacterium sp. | reverse complement strand
AAGGTGGCACACATGAAGTAATGGTAGAAGATACAGAAGGTTGTACGAATTTAACTATAGATGTATTAGTAATTGATTATCCAAAATATTTTACTCCAAATGGTGACGGAATTCATGATACGTGGAACATAGAAGGATTGGATCAACCGGATGCTAAGATTTATATTTATGATAGATACGGTAAGTTGTTAAAACAAATTACACCAACAGCAACGAGTCAAGGTTGGGATGGAACTTATATTGGTGCATCAATGCCATCAACAGACTATTGGTTTACAATTGACTATAAAGAAAATGACCAACAAAAACAATTTAAAGCACACTTCTCATTAAAACGATAAGAAGCGAAAATAAATACAAACAAAAATGGCTCCAAATTCGGAGCCATTTTTGTTTTATATTTAAAGTAATTTTAGTCTAACCAATTTTTAAAATCCCAAAAGTTTTGTGGCGCTACGCCATGTCCAACTGGATATTCTTTATACATAATACGCAAACCTAATTTCTCTAAATAAGGTGCTGTTTTTCTTGCCCATTCTACAGGAATTACTTGGTCTTGCGTGCCGTGAGAAGCAAAAAAATCAATGTGATTAATTTGATTTACATCATAATTTTCTGGCAAAATTTGTTCGTTTAAATAACCGCTTAAAGCCACAACTTTATTAATTTTTTCAGGAAAAGTAAACGCCATTCCATAACTTAAAATCGCACCTTGACTAAATCCAATTAATGAAATATTCGATTTGTCTAAAGGTAATTTCTCTGAAATTTCATCAATAAAATTTGCGATTAATTGTAAAGATTCTTTGGCTTGTTCGTTATTTGAAAACTTATTTTCGTCGGCATCAAAAATAATTTCATACCACGCATAGCCATATGGTTGTAAATTGTATGGTGCACGTATCGATATCACATAAACATCTTCAGGTAATTGAGGTGCAAAAGAAAACAAATCCTCTTCATTACTACCATAACCGTGTATTAAAAGTAACGCTCCGTTTTTTTCTTTTACTTCTTTTGGTGCTTTTACCAAATATTCTAAACTCATAAATTATAAATTTTTAAACCATTTTTGAAAATGTTCCCCCACAAGCGGCACCAATTTCATTTCATTATTCATTACACCCGCAAAACTAATAATCCATAAGATTAAGAAAAACAACCAATATGCAGTTGATACAAACCAACTATCAAAATAACCAATAAAATAGCCACCCAAGTGAAAACACAAAAAGATGCCTAAAGTTTGACGCGTATAAAAACTAACAAAATGGTTCTTTTTTTCAGTATTCATCATAAGGGCAACAATAGTTCCAATGATGGTAAAATGACCAATCATAGCGTTTACTTTATGCTCTTCCATTAGATTTCAATTTTATTATTACTAATAATTCCGTACACTTTTCCTTTCATTTTCTTGCCTAACATAATCGAGTTCTTAGAAAAAGAAAGTATATTTTCTTTATTGAAAATCCATTCTTCATTAGGGTTAAATAAGGTTAGTTCTGCTTTATTTCCTTCTGTAATGGTATGGTTTTCTATGTTGAAATAAGATTTCGCAGCAGTAAATTTGGCTACAATAACTTCCGTGGGTAAAACTGTTTGCAAAGCACCAAATGCACTTTCTAAGCCAATCGAACCATAATCTGCTAAATCGTATTCTAATTGTTTTTGTTCGATGTTTACTGGGCGATGGTCCGACGTAATTACTGAAATCACATTATTTAATACGCCATCAATTAAAGCTTTTCTGTCTGTTTCTGTTCGAAGTGGCGGATAAATTTTTGTATTCGAATTGAAATCTACTAATTCTTCATCCGTTAAAACCAAATTATTTACGGAAACACCACAAGTAATTTGTAACCCTTTCGCTTGTGCTTTCGCAATTAAATCTACCGAATTTTTCGTTGTAATAGTCGGAATATGTAATTTTCCATTGGTGTATTCTAATACCGCGATGTTTCTTTCAATTTCAATTTCTTCCGCCATAGCTGGAATTCCTTTCAATCCTAATTTCGTTGACACTTCCCCTTCATTTACAAATCCTTTTCCTTTTAGATCTTTATTCATAGGTTGTACGAACAAAATTCCGTTAAAATTAGCTACATATTGAAATGCTATTTTTAATAAATTCGCATTTGTCATTGATTTTTTATAATCTCCAAAAGCTACCACGCCTGCATTTTTCATATCAAAAAGTTCTGCTAAGTCGGTTCCTTCGCTATTTTTGGTCAAACAACCTACAACGTGCAAATTTGAAATACTATTTTGTGCTTTGCTTTTAACAAATTGAATTACTGCTTGATTATCAATCGCTGGATGTGTATTAGAATGTAAAAAAACGGAAGTAAAACCACTTTTAGCAGCCACTTTTAAACCGTTTTCAATGGTTTCTGTGGTTTCAAAGCCAGGTTCTCCAAAAACTACTGAGGTATCTAACCAACCTTGAGAAATATGTAAGTTTTCTTTTTCAATGACTTCAAAACCTTCTTTTATGGTTAGATTCTTTCCAATTTTAGAAATAATACCATCTGTAATTTCAATATCAACTTGTTGCTTATGAAATGGGTTTTGACTTTCAAGTAGTGTCGCGTTTTTTAGTAAAAGATTCATTTTACAAATTTTTGGATTAGTAATTCAATTAGTAAAAGTAATAATGTGGCAAAGATAAAATATTTCCAAACTTCATTGCTTGTTCTGGAGGAATGAATATCAGAATAAAACGTAGATACAGCATTTACTTCCGTACACGAATCAAAATAATCTGTATTTATTTGCGATAAATCACTTTCGTTTCTTGGATAATTAAAACTGATATTTTTTAGTGATTCTTTATCTTTTAACACTTCGTAATTCCCTGATTTTTCAGGATAATTTCCGAAAGTGAGCTTGATTTTATTGTTTAATATTTGTTGCATTGGAATAAAACTGTTTTCAGTATTTGTAACACTCAAAACATTATCTTTTGCAATAGTTTCGTTGATAATTGTGTAATTATTGTTACCAATAATAAAGGCATTTAACCCTGATTTATTATTGTTTTGTCCCATATTATAAAACGTAGGAACAATTAAAGGCGAATTCTGAAAGTTCGAATTTTCTTTATTTATAGAAGTAGAAAAGAAGAATAAATTTCCCAGTTTATTGGTAATATTTCCTAAGAAAACACTTTTGTCTTCATATTGTAACACAGGCAAATTACTTCCATTTATCGTAAATGATGCATTTGTTTTTGGATATTGAAAATTGCTTACTTTTTTATCGAAAACGTTGGTATATATAGGGTGATTGAAACTTATTTGGGTAATTTGTTTTTCTTTTTGTGTTTTTTCTGACAGCGAATTGGTACTAAAATTACTCAAAAAAGCATTGTAATTCGAAACATCGCTTGTAACATCAGGTATAAAAATTATTGTTCCGCCTTTGCTGTAGTAATTTTTTAAGGTTACAGATAACGCGTTTGGAATAGTTGGTAATTCATTTAAAATTATAGCATCTGCATCATCAATAGCATTATAATTTAAGGTATTTAATTCGGTTGAAGTAAAATTAAATTCTTCAGCAGTATAAATTCTGGATAAGAAATTGTTTTTAGTGCTATTTCCAACTGCAATTACATTCGATTTTTGAGGTTTTGAAATGCTAAAATAAAACGAATTGTCATATTCTAAACTTGAATCTTGAATGGAAACATAGCCGTGAAAATCTGTTTTCGGAATGGTAAACAATATTTCTTTTTGCGGCTTTTCTTTCGAAATTAATGCTTTTCCAACTAATTTTTTACCATTATACATTGAAATGGGTACATCATTTTCAAAATCACCGTACGATTTAATGCTGATTTTTAATTCGTAAAATTGATCTAAAACTTGACTTATTTGTACATTTTCTATGGCAATATTATTGGATTCTTTCGCTTCAACTGTTTGATAATATAAGGATGATGATTCGCTTAAATTGGTTTTCAATTCATTTTTTAATCCAACTGCATCAGAAATAAACAAAATATCTTTCGGAACGCCCGGTTTTTTTGCTTCAATTCTCGTGATAATTGCGGCAGGATTAAATGGAGTAGAAGAGTAATTTAAGTTTTGTAATTCTTTTTGAATGTTTCTAATATTCGTATCGTAAAAGTTTTCATCATTAGTAAGCACAGATAATTGTTGGTCTTCGGGCGTGTTTTCTAATATATCCTGAATGGTTCTTTTCAACAATTCGCCACTTTTCCCTTTGGCTTGCATCGAAAAGGAATTATCGATGACTAAAATTAATTCGTTGTTTTTTTTGTCGAAATCTTTCGCTTTAAAAAAAGGTTGTGCGAAAGCAAAAATTAAAGCGGTTAAAAGTAATAAACGAGTGACTAATAAAAGCCATTTCTTAATTGTAGCACTTTTACGAGTTTGAACTTCGAGTTCTTTTAGCAATTTAACATTTGTAAATTCTTGTTTTTTAAATCGTCTCAATTGAAAAAGATGTACCAAAATTGGTATAATCAATAGAAATAAAAAATATAGAATTTCTGGGTTTTTAAATTGCATTTTTATTAAAGTTTTTCAAAATTAAGAAAAAATTATGGACTTGGGAATTTTAAATTATTTACAAATTAATTTAGAATTATTAATAATGTTCAACTCATTTACTAAAGAATGGTAATCTGCTTCAAATTTCATAATTCTAAAACTATGTTTATTTCCATTATTAAATCCAATGATTATTTTTGGAAAGATAATAAAT
>JBFYPW010000123.1:0-4937 GCA_041303115.1 Flavobacterium sp. | reverse complement strand
AAATTGCAGGTACTGAATTAAATATTTCTGCAGAAGATATTGATTATTCAAACAAAGCAGACGAACGTTTAACGTGTGATTACCACGGAGATGATTTACAAATTGGTTTCAACTCTCGTTTTTTAACTGAAATGTTAAACAACTTAACAAGTGATGAAATTCAATTAGAAATGTCATTACCAAACAGAGCTGGAATCCTTACTCCTATTGATGGATTAGACGAAGGCGAAACGGTTACTATGTTAGTAATGCCAGTAATGCTAAATAACTAAAATATACAACCAACCTAACTACTACTTAAAACCACAATTGCTTTTTGCTTTTGTGGTTTTTTATTGATTGATATTCTATAGGTACGCAGATGACGCGGATTGTAATCGATTAAATTGATTTTTACAATTCGAAAATTTTATTAATTCATGGAAAAAACACACCCCGTTTGTCACCCAGAAAGGGTCTCACGCAATACGCTTCACTTTTGTACTTAAACAAACAAGAAGTATTTTCCAAGTCGAATAACTTCTTCAAAAAAACTATTCACTAATTACTAATTACTAAGTACTAAAATTTTATCTTTGCCCAGAAACAAAATCTTAAACATGATTCCACAAGAAACCATAGTTGCCTTAGCTACACCATCAGGTGCAGGAGCTATTGCTATCATTAGATTATCGGGTAAGGATGCTATTACTATAGCTGCCGAAGTATTTGATTCGGTTTCTGGAAAAGATATAACAAAACAAAAAACGCATACCATTCATTTAGGACATATTATGGATGATGCAAAAACGTATGATCAAGTATTACTTTCCATTTTTAAAGGTCCAAATTCTTACACGGGTGAAAATGTAGTAGAAATTTCATGTCACGGTTCTGTATTTATTCAACAACAAATCATACAATTACTGCTTCGTAAAGGGGCAAAAATGGCGCAAGCTGGAGAATTTACATTACGTGCCTTTTTAAACGGAAAATTAGATTTGTCGCAAGCAGAAGCAGTTGCCGATTTAATCGCATCAGATAACGAAGCGAGTCACCAAATCGCGATGCAACAAATGCGTGGTGGATTTAGTAACGAAATTGCAAAACTCCGTGAAGAACTATTAAACTTCGCTTCTTTAATTGAATTGGAATTAGACTTTGCAGAAGAAGATGTAGCTTTTGCAGACCGAACCGCTTTTAATGAATTATTAGCACGAATAGAATTTGTTTTAAAACGTTTAATTGACAGTTTTGCAGTAGGAAACGTAATTAAAAACGGAATTCCTGTAGCCATTGTGGGCGAACCCAATGTAGGAAAATCAACACTATTAAACGCTTTATTAAATGAAGAAAGAGCCATAGTTTCAGATATCGCTGGAACCACCCGAGATACCATTGAAGATGAACTGGTAATTGACGGAATTGGTTTCCGATTTATTGATACCGCAGGTATTAGAGAAACGAAAGATGTGGTAGAAAGCATCGGAATTCAAAAAACATTTGAGAAAATTGAACAAGCTCAGGTGGTTTTATTTTTAATTGATAGTTTACAATTGATAATTGAAAATGAAAACAAATTTAAAATTGAAATTGAAAAAATCAAGAATAAGTTTCCTCAAAAACCACTTGTAATGATTATTAATAAAATAGATTTTTTAAACGAAGAGCAACATAAACTCCTTTCAGAAAAATTATCCATTATTAATTATCCATTATCCATTACTATTTCCGCCAAACAAAAAACAGGTATTGATGAATTAAAAAACACCTTGCTTTCCTTTGTAAATACAGGTGCTTTAAGAAATAATGAAACCATTGTAACCAACTCACGTCATTACGATTCGTTATTAAAAGCGTTAGAGGAAATTCAGAAAGTAAAATGGGGCTTAGATGCTGGAATCTCATCTGATTTAATGGCAATTGACATTAGAAGTGCTTTATATTTCTTTGGTGAAATTACGGGCGAAGTAACTAACGATGAGTTACTTGGCAATATTTTTGCTAATTTCTGTATCGGGAAATAAAAAAAAAAACACCAATGTAAAGCATATTGGTGTTTTGAATTAGTTGTAAGTCTGTTTTAATCTTAGTCCTCGTGTGCTTCTCCAGAAGTATTTGTTTCTAAACTAGAACCAACAGTTGCATTAGCTCTAATTTCTGTATGACGAACTTCACCACCGGTTGTACCCGTTTGTTTTCCAAAAAAAACAGCTACTAATGCGACAACGAAAGCAAAATAAGAAACTAAGTTTGCTTTAGCGTGCTTTTTAAAATTTAAATACAATCCTACTAAAGAAATTCCAGCTAAAACATACAATACTAAAGCCAATTTTTCAGCCATCTCTTCATGTTCATGAATAATTTGATCGGTTACAGACGGTAAATTTTCAGCAATTTCTTCGGCGCCTTCACCAGTAAACATACTCGCAAAGCCAAAAATAGCCGAAATACAAAAAAGTACATACGCTACATTTTTTATAACGTTGTTTTTCATTACAATTCCTGTAATTAAAATTCCTAATCCAAAAATGGTTCCAATAATTGGAAAGTGGTTTACCACCATGTGCAAATGTGCATCGTTCATATGATAGTTTTTAGTAATGTTATTATAAGGTTAATTTATTGTATATTTGATACAAATATAATTGTAATGAAAACACTGTTTAAACAACATATTGTATACACAAATATAGCGATTTTTTATTTGATTGTAAGTTTTTTAACACGATTAATCTTAATATTTCATCCTATAACACAAAGTAAATTTTCTATTCTTGAAATTAGTAAAATATTTGGTCTTGGCTTAATTTCTGATTTGTTTATTTTCGTATTTGTGGGTTCGATTTTATGGTTGTATTTGCTGTTTTTATCCAATTCTAAATTTAAAAAACCTTACGGATATATTATTTTAAGTGTATTTGTAGCGTTACTAATATATATTCTTTCTGGTAAAAGTATTTTAAGTGAATATGGTGGTGTTTTGCCAGAAATAGGAATTGCTTTTGTAAGTTTAAAAACTATATTTTTTGCAGCCTTATTGTTTACTGAAAAATATAGAAAACAAATTCGTTTTGCCTTATTTTCTTTAACCATTTTCTTATTTGTTTTATTAATCATACAAAATGCAGTTAGCGAATTTTTCTTTTGGAATGAATTTGGTGTAAGATATAACTTTATAGCAGTAGATTATCTAGTATATACGAATGCAGTTATCGGAAACATTATGGAATCTTATCCAGTGGTGCCGCTTTTTGCATCAGTAGGAATTTTATCGTTTGCAGCTACTTATATAATTATAAAAAAATCAAAATCGTATTTAGAGGATTTACCTAATTTTTCAAATAAATTAAAAATTATTGGAGTGCAATTACTATTGCTTGGTAGTGCTTTGCTTATTCTTCCTATTATCACATCTCAACAAAATAGCTCGAATGTATTTGCAAATGAATTACAAAGTAATGGACTTCAAAAATTCTATAAAGCATTTACCAATAGCGAATTAGACTTCTTTGAGTTTTACGAAACGCTACCAGAAAATGATTTGGCTCAGTTTGACTCAATAATCAATTTGAATTATAAAAATAATACGAATAACATTACTTCTGAAGGAAAGGAAATAAAGAAAAATGTTGTTTTAATTACTGTTGAAAGTTTGAGTGCTGATTTTATGAAACATTACGGCAATACAAATACAATTACGCCTTTCTTAGATCAATTAGCTGAGGAAAGTTTGTTTTTTACGAATTTGTACGCCACTGGAAACAGAACGGTAAGAGGTTTAGAAGCAGTTACACTATGTTTGCCTCCAACACCGGGTGAAAGTGTTGTAAAGCGAATAGATAATAAAAACAAATTTACAACAGCAAGCATTTTTAATTCTAAAGGGTATACTTCAAAATTTTTATATGGTGGCGATGCGTATTTTGATAATATGCAAGACTTCTTTGGAGGAAACGGATACGATATTGTAGACAAATCCAGCTTAAAACCAAATGAAATTTCATTCTCTAATATTTGGGGCGTTTGTGATAAAGATATGGCTAAAAAAGCCATTCAAGTTATGAATGAAGAAGCAAAAACAGGTAGACCTTTCTTTAATCATTGGATGACAGTAAGCAATCACCGTCCTTTTACTTATCCAGAAGGAAAAATTAGCATTTCAGGTACTGCAAAATCAAGAGAAGGCGGAGTTATGTATACCGATTATGCTTTGAAACAATTTTTTGAAATGGCAAAAAAACAAACCTGGTTTAAAAACACAGTTTTTGTTATAGTAGCCGATCATTGTGCCTCAAGTTCTGGAAAATCGGAATTACCAATGGATAAATATAGAATTCCTGCCTTTATTTATGCCCCTGGATTTATTCAACCGCAAAAGATTGATAAGTTAGTATCGCAAATTGATGTAATGCCAACCGTTTTAGGTATTTTAAATTTCAACTACACTTCTAAATTTTTTGGACAAAATGTGTTACAAAAAAATTATAAACCAAGAGCATTTATTGCAACTTATCAAGATTTAGGATATATAAAAGATGATGTTTTAACTATAATTTCACCTCAAAAGAAAGTAAAACAATTTGATTTAATTCAGCAAAAAAACGAAACATTAGGCACGGCATACAGCATCATTTACGAAGAAAAACCGAAAACAAAAATGGCTGTGAAATTAAAAAAAGAAACAATCGCAGTCTATCAAACCGCCTCCTTTATTTTAAAAAATAAAAAATATCAGAAATAAAATTACCCAATAACCGACACACCAATTAGTTTTCCTATACCGAAAGTGATTGCTGCAGCTAACAAACCAAATAATACTTGTCTAAAACCCGAAAACCAAACGCTTTTACCTGTAAACAAGGTAATTATAGCACCAATCAAAAATAAGCCAACAGCACTTAAAGCAGTACTAATAACTACCGCCTTCATTCCTCCGTAAAAGAAAAATGGAATAA
>JBFYPW010000122.1:0-4961 GCA_041303115.1 Flavobacterium sp. | reverse complement strand
GTGTTGCATTACCGATGCCTACATTTCCTGATGCAGAAATGCGCATTCTTTCACTATTGGCTGTGCGAACCACAAAATCTCTAGCATCTGTTGTGCCTATAAAGTTGGTGGCTGGATTCGTTCCTGCGTTTCCTGTTGTTCCCCAACCTGATTCGGATGTTAATAATTTTGACCAAGGAGTAGTTGGTGAACCATTCGTTTTTCTAAACCATAAATCTTGGTCAAAAAAGCCACCTGCAATTTGTAAGGCATAATTGTTTGTTGGATTATTATGGCGGCTGTCTATCAGATGCCACCACGACGTAGCTCCTGTTGGAAAATTCATTGGTGCAGTAGTTTCAAAAAAACCTGATTGCGCTCCTGCATTCCCTTGTAATCCTGCGTTGTCTCTTGTTTCGGTTCTGGAATTTGAAGTTCCAAATCCAAATGTGCCGTTGGATAAGTCTAGTTTGTACGCTGGAGTTGGTGTCCCGATACCTACATTTCCTGTTGTTGTAATTCGCATTCGTTCGGAATTGTTTGTTATAAAAGGTATATCAAAATTATCCAAAGTTCCAAACCTTCTAATTACACCATTCGTGTTTCCATCTAATTTCCATCCATTTGAAGCAGTTGATTGAATAGCTGTCGCTAAATCACTTATTGCTCCTTGAACATTAGTTGATGGAACTGCTATCTGAGTAGCACTTGCAGGAATAGAGTTGCTTGCAGTGTTTGAAGCCAATGGATTTTGCCAAGTGGCTAATCCTGATGCGTTAGAAACTAACGATTTCCCTAATGCTGGAGTTCCAGCTCCCGAAAATAGTACTGAACCTGTAGTATGTAATTGTGCAGTGGGTGTTGCTGTACCTATTCCAACGTTACCTGATGCTGTTATTCGCATTAATTCATCACTTGTGGTGGCACTAGTTCCACTATAAAAAGCATGACTTGATGGAGCTCCACCACCTATTTGATATCTTAGTGTATAATCATTGACACCAAAACCGTAAAAATTGTGATCATTGTTAAGCTCGTCCCATAATACTATTTTTCTATTTTGGAGTGTATTTGCAAACTGCAATGGAGCATTTGGTGTATTTGTACCGATTCCTACATTACCTAATCTAAAGTACGAATTCGCTGTGACTCCGGACGTTCCATTAGCCCCAAGTATTAATGTTGGTCCTCCGTTTATTCCAGGAGGCTGACCGAATTGCCATTCGGATAGACTACTTGGCATCATCATAAAACCAGGACGCGTCTCAAATCGAATGTTACTACTATTTAAAGCAGTTGGGACTGCATCTGTTCTAAAAATAAAGTCAACTAATTTTTCTGAACTGTTGGTTTCATAAATTACACCATTTTCAGCATTTCGGTTTCGTAGTCTTAATATGGAACTTCCGAAAGCATCGCCATCTTCTCTTAAAATTAGTTCTCTTGAAGCTTTTAGTGTTCCGTTGGTAGTACTACCAATTAAAATATCACCCGAAGTTCCTGTAGTTGGGCTAACTGCATTTTCAATTTTCAATCGTTGCGTGTTGTTCGTTTTAAGGATTAAGTCTACTGCATCTGTAGTTCCAAGAAAATCGGTAGCAGGATTTGTAGAAGCATTTCCACTCAGTAGCCAGTTGCGAGTAGTAGCATCTGATGCAATTGCAATCCATGTGGAAGAGCCTGTATCCCAATAATAAAACCCAGGCACCACATTATTAGGAGAAGTTCCTGCCGTTGCGGTATTAAAAACTAATGTTCCATTGGCTAAAGCACCTCCTTGCGGATTTACCACTGGAGCTGCAACGGTTTTGGAAGTTAAGGCTACTCGGGAAACTAATACACCTTGAGTAGCAGAGTTTACATCAAAAGCAGCATTGGGTGTTGTAGTGTTTACGCCAACTTGGGAAAAAACGGAGGTGCAACCCAAAAAAAGTAAAAGGTTTAAAATTTGTTTCATTTTTTTAAAATTTTATTGCAATATTTTCATTGCGTGAAGGGTTTTGATACTAAAAATTAATTTATAAATAATTGTTTTTGGGTGATATAAATAAACCTTATCAAAATTATTAGTTAAAGAGAACAAATAGATATTGATAATTGATGTATGATATTGATAATTGATATTATTTACCCCTTTTTTTTGTTTAGTATATGAGGTGGTGGGATTGCCTTATTTTGGGCAATACATCTAAAAACAGAATAAACAAAAGTTAATTATTGATAGATTAGAGCAATAATTGATATTAAAAAGTACATTTATGATATCTTATAGCAATTTTAGATATTTAGTATATTTTTTTATTAAATACTTTTGAAATCATAATATAAATTATTAAAATACTTAAAAATCAATACAATTTTAACTATGAATAAATTACTTGTATTGCTTGTATTTCTGTTGAATACACAAAATGCATATTTTCAAACTACTGAACATAAGAAGGCTATCGATAGTCTAATGAAATTAGTAGACCAATCAAAAGAGGATATAGAAAAAATAAGTTTATACCATCAAATTTGCAAAAAATACTACCCCGAAGAACCATCAAAAATGATGTACTTTAACAAAAAGGTATATGAATTGTCTAAAAAAGCAAATTATAAAATAGGGTATGGGTTTTATTATTTGAATCTTACAGATATAGATTATTTAAATAGTGATTTTGAGCAAGCTATTGTCCATGGTGAAAAGGCGTATGAAATTTTGTCCAAAACAAAGGATGTGAAAAATCATTTAAACGCGGCATCTTATTTGGCTTATGCGTATTTGGATAATTCAAATTATGACAAAGCAAGAAAGATTTTGCTTGAAAATTTATCACTTGCGCACAAATATAATGATCCAAAAATATTGGGGAGGTTGTATCTTTTTTTAGGGGAAACGTATGAAGATGAAACAGCATCAGTCGAAGAACTCAAGAATTATAAAAAAGCGCTTTATTATTATAATAAAACAAATGATATTATTGGGAAAGTATCGCTTTATCAAAGAATTGCCTCTGTTTACAAAAATATAAACTTGTATGATGAAGCTTTAAAATACTTAAATCTTGCAATAGATCAAAAGCCAGATGAATACAATAAAATGATCATTCAGGTTGAACAAGCAAGGGTTTTTAATAAATTAGAACACTATGCAGCAGCTAAAAAATTAGCGCTTAAAAACGATATTGCACTTGCTAAAAATGAACAAAACTCAAGCGATATTTTTTTAGTCAATCAACTTTGCCTTGCCATTAGTAATTTTGGACTTAAAGAATACAAAGAAGCTATAAAGATTGGGAAGGCAATTTTGGCTTCTGATATTGATAATGAGACCAAGATGTCGACACTAAATATTGTGGGACATAGTTATTTGGAGTTAAATAATTTAGAGGAAGCAAAGCGTTATGTTGATAAATCGTTAGACCTTGTTAATGATGTAAGTGGATATGGGATTGAAGATGTGTATTTAATAAAATCTAAATTAGAACAAGCGCTGGGTAATTATAAAAGTGCATTAGCATATAGTAATAAATATAATGTATTGCATGTTGAACAAAATAAAAAAATCAATCAAAGCAGAATACAGCATTTACAAGTTGATTTTGAAGTGGCAGAAAAGAAGAATGAAATTAAAAAGCTAGAAATAAAAGAACTCCAATATACCTTAAATATTGAAAAACAAAAAAAATATTTAATCATTTCTACCTTTTTGATTCTAATGGCTTTAATTTCAATTATTGTTTTTTTTAGAATTACAAAATCAATCAAAAAGAGAAATCGTATTATCGAAAACTCAAATCTTGCCCTTTCAAAATCACAATTACTTTTACAAAAATCGCTTCACGAAAAAGAAATTCTTTTAAAAGAAATCCACCATCGTGTAAAAAATAATTTGCAATTAGTGATGAGCTTGTTAAATATTCAAGCCCGAGAAAGTGATTCAAGTGACTTAGATGATTTTTTAGAAAAAGGACAGTCTAGAATTATATCCATGGCATTAATCCACGAAAACCTATACCAAACAGATCAATTAGATAATGTGAATTTTCAAGAGTATGTTGAAAATTTAGTCCACAACATAAAAAACATATTTAACAATCAAAACGACAACATTTTAACAGAAGTTAAAGCGGTTGATGTAAACTTTGATATACAAACATCTATTCCGTTAGGACTTATTATAAATGAATTATATTGTAATGTTTTAAAGCATGCTTTTCCAGAACAAAAAGAAGGAAAGATAATAATCGAATTAAATCATAAAGACGGCGATAGTTTTCAATTGACAGTAGCGGATAACGGTGTTGGATTGAATGATAATGCAAGCGATAAAAAAACATTAGGATTAGAGCTTGTTTATTTATTAGTCGATCAACTTTGTGGAAAAATTACGTTGCTTAAAGACCAAGGAACAAAATATATTATTGATTTTAAAGAAATAGTTAACTAATAATTTAATAAACGAACTAATAATACCCCTATGAGACCAAAAATTTTAGTAGTTGAAGATGAAATTATCATAGCGCATGATATAAAAGGAATTTTAAACGATGATTATGATGTGATTATTAATATTAAAAAAGTTGAAGAGGCAATTTCAATTATTGAACAAGAACATTTTGACTTAATCTTGTTAGATATAAATTTAAAAGCAGATAAAGAGGGTACTGTATTAGGGGAGTATTTGCTAAAAAAAGATACCATTCCTTTTATATACATTACTTCATTTTCCGATAAAACGACCTTAGACAAAGTCAAAAACACAAGGCCATACGGATTTATTGTAAAACCTTTCAAATCCTCCGATTTGCAAACTACGGTATATTTGGCGATGAACTCATTCATTCATAGAAAAATTGATTGTTTGAGAGCCGAAGATGAAATTTTAAGTGATGTACCTTTTCGGATCAAAGAAACCATAAATTATATAAATGATCATATTTGTGAAAAAATTGAAATTTCAGTGTTGGCAGATATAACGAAGTGGAAAGTGCATC
>JBFYPW010000121.1:0-4976 GCA_041303115.1 Flavobacterium sp. | reverse complement strand
GAGAAATTATTACTGAATTTCACATTCACCTCAATATCCATATTATTTCCTGAAACAGCAGTTGTCATTGCTAATCCTAATTTTGGATTTTCACCTTGTGTTAATGCAGTAACTTGTGATAAATTATTTTCTTGTGGAGTAGTCCATTGTGTAAATCGATTAAGTAAACCTTTTGGGTATCCAGAAATTGGGAAAAGATTTTCTAAAGCACTCGTGTCGTAATTATAGGGGTCATAGTTTGAATTTGTTGGAATTGAACTTGATCTATGAATTGCAACTGTTACAGCATCATCAGTAAGTGTGTTTACCTGTTCAATTGCATAAGCAACTCTTGTACAATAACCGCACCAAGTACCAGTATAATCTTCGATTAACACTCTTTTTCTGAAATTTACTTGAGAACCATCATGGAATGTTACAGTAATTGGATTAGAAGTTACTCCTGAATATTTTGATGTAATTGTATAATCACCAACAGTGCTTGATGTAAACGTATTGCCTATTAATAATTCACCATTAACATAAAAAGTAGATTCAGAAGTAATATCATCTCCATTTATAGTTTGAGTTGAAAATATAATTTCATTATTAATTAATGTAAAAGAATTATCAGCTGTTACAAATATTTCATTTACAGATTCTAATATTTTATAATCCTCAGAACATGAGTTTAATAGAAATAATGCAAATACTGATGTGATTATTTTAAGAAATTTCATTATTTTTTCATTATTTTAATTGATGCTTTCTGATTTACTTGGTTTGTGATATTTAAAAAATAAATATTTGACGATAAAAAGCTTAAATCAATACTTTTGTTTCCAGATTCAATATTCTCAGAATAAACATTTTTACCATTAATATCAAATAATTCTAAAGTAATTCTATTGTCTGTAGTTAATTCTAAATTGTTTTCAACTAGAGTATTATTTACTTCTACACCAATATTTTTTAAATCTGTAAAACTATCGTTTGATAGGTTTGGATCATATCTATATGTAAAAGTAATTGGCGTTCCATACTCAACTCCTCCAGCAGTAACAGTATAAATTTTAAAAACAAAATCCATAGGATAGTTTACACCATTTCCTGTATTTGTATTTAAAAAGTGATCATAATTACCATTTTGACCATTAGCAGGAATTTCAAAAGCAGGATTAGGATATGATTGTCCAACAACAATATTGTCTATACATTCAGTTCCATAACATAATTGAAAGTTTGTGCCGTCATAATTTGTTGCACTAACAAATAATATTTTTGTTAAAACTGGTGAAGCAGTATTATTGTGTACATAAAAATCTAAACTTGATTGTGGATCTGTTGCCTGAGTAAAAGTTACAATTTGACCATTTACAATAGGTGAACCATCGTGTTTTGATACAGAAATTTGTGCAAATGTGCTTATTGAGCTTAATGCAAATATTGATAGGATTAGTTTTTTCATTTCTTTTAAAATTTGGCGATTGCAATTAATTACAATCGCCGTTTTTTAATTTATTTAATAATTATTTTTTGATTTTTTTCTGCTGAATCAGATTTTATTTTAGCAAAATAGACACCTGATTGTAAAAAAGTTAAATCAATTGTTGTTTCATTAATGATGTTGTTGTTGTTGTAAATAATTTTTCCACTGATATCACTAATTGAAATTTCAACTTTTGAAGGTGAAACTATATTTAAAATTCCATCTGTTGGATTTGGATACATTGTAAATCCTCCTAATTCATGACTATCCACATTTAAAAATGCACCAGTTGCAAATGATCTAAAATCTCCAGAACCATAAGCCCCACTTGTTGAATATATCACTACACTATTAGAATCTGTTAAAGAAATTGGTGCTCCACCATCTCCATAAGAATCTAATAAATTAAAAGTGTAACAATCATCAGCTGATAAAGTAATTGGAATGTTAAGAGTGGCATTGTTTGCATATGGTCCACCACTTTGAACAGTTGTACCTGTTGAGTTTTTTATGTTCCAAGTACATTCACTTCCCCAACCATCTGTTTGTAAAGTAAGGGTTAAATTATTTGTAGTTTCAACTGATTTATTAAAAGAAGTTCCAATAACGTTATTTGTAGTGTTGTAATCTGACGGCAAAGTCACATTAACAGTATTTGTTGGTAAAATAGAATAATTTATAGCAGGTAATTGTATTTCTGTTGATTGCATCGAAGTAAGATTTCCAGTCCAATTATACACTTGTGGAGTTCCAGAATTGATGTCATAAGAAATGTTTAAACTAGTAAGAGGTGTTTGACTAATGTTTTGAATTTTAACTTTTGGTCCAATATTATTTACACATTGACTCGCAATTGGATCAATTGATTTTAAGTTAACATCATTACCAACAATTCCAGTAAAAGTTGGGGTAGAGCCATTTCCTGAAATTATGTTTTGTTGTGTTTCAGCAACAAAAGCAACAATTTCTAATTCAGAAATTTCAACAGGAATTCCATTGTAATTTGCAGGTAAAGTATACGTGTAAGTTCTATCTACAAAAGTTCCTGAGGTTGTTGTTGTTATACTTTCTCCCCATTGACCAGTTATCATATGCACAAGTCTGTGTTGGTGAACATAATCATTTCCAGCATTTCCTCCAGTTTGTGGGCCAGTAGTATTATTTTGTAATAAAGCAACGTTTAATAAATTTGTTGAAACTGGACTTGTGCCTGTATAATATGCTTCAACATGTACTGTTAATTCGTTGTTTATAACATTAATTGAAGATTCTACCGCAACATTTACATATGAACTTTGTAGTTTAATTTGGTTGCCAGCATTAGTCCAATTACCTCTACTCATAGCAGTTCCAGTACCATTTTGTTGTAAGCCAGCGAATTCTCTTCTGTTTACTGTTCCTGCTGGATATCCTGCTAAATTTGATTGACCAGCAATACCCGTTCCAAAAGGGGTTCTAAAATCTGGATCACTTCCTGTTGGAGCTGCATATCCACCAACGTGAACATTAATTAAAAACACATTATTTGGGTCTGCATTTTTCATAGCTTGCGCAATAGCATGTCCTTGAGGACAATACACACAATATATGCCTGTAAATTCTTCTAAAATTACTTTTTTATTCTGAGGAGCAGTACTTACAATAGTTTGAGCATTTGTAAGAAAACCTATCGATAATAAAGTGTAAATAAGTAATTGTTTTTTCATAATATTAAGTTAAGTTGTTGTTTTAAAATGGTGATTAAAAAGCAAATATAGTTTTTTTTTTAAATTTATTAACTTTTTTTTAATAAGTTAAAAGATTTTTATGTTTCGAATCATTTTTATATATATTTGCTAAAATTTTAAAATTATTTAACATGAAGTATCTTTTACTTTTATTTTTCACTTTTTCAATTTATGCGCAAAAGCAAATGCCTGACGTGTCTTTAAAAAATTTAGATAACCTATCTTTAAATGTAAAAAATGATTTTTCCGAACCAGATAAAATTTATGTTTTTTCATTCTGGGCAACATGGTGTGCGCCTTGTATAAATGAATTAGAAGCAATAAACGATTATTATGACGATTGGAAAAAAGAAATGAATGTTGAAGTTATTGCTGTTTCAGTTGACGATTCAAGAACACTGAAAAGAGTAACACCTTTAGTTAATGGAAAAGGTTGGACATATAATATTTTATTAGATTCTAATCAAGAATTAAAAAGAGCACTTTCAATAACTAATGTGCCATTTTTGATAGTCGTTAAAAATAGTGAAATCAAGTTTGTTCACAATGGATATTCTGAAGGATCGGTAGAAGAGTTGTATAATGAATTAAAAACTTTGTAATGAATAAAAGATTTTTAGTTCTAATATTAATTTTTTGTTTTTTTGGAGAATTATTTTCTCAAGAAGAAAAAAAAGGAACATTTTTTGGAGGGTTTGAATCAAATTCTCAATATTATTTAGATGACAATGAATTAGGTGATTTTACATATGAAAACAGATTTAGATCAAATAATTATTTGAATTTAAATTATAACTATGATAGATGGACTGTAGGAATTTTAGCTGAAGGTTATGAAAAAAATGCGTTGTTGAATTATAACCCTAAGTTAGAAGGAACAAACATTGGAACGTATTATGTAAATTATAAAACTAATAAACTAGAAGTTTCTGCGGGTTATCTATACGACCAATTTGGTAGTGGAATGATTTTAAGAACTTGGGAAGACCGTGCACTCGGTATAAACAATTCGATTAGAGGCGCAAGAGTTGTTTATAAACCAAATGACCAAATTAAACTAACAGGTTTATATGGTCAACAAAGAAGTGGTTTTGATGTTTCAAAAGGTGAAATTTTTGGATTTGATTCCGATTTTAATCTTTCTAAAACATTAAATCTCACAAAATCTGATTTGACTTTTGGTTTTAGCTATGTTGGTAGATATGAAAAAACAACTATTGAACAACCCAATTTTGATGAGCTTACAAATGCTTTTTCTACAAGGCTTGATTTCATTCATAATTCATTTTATGCTTCTCTTGAGCACTGTTATAAAACTGAAGAAGCAACAATTTTTTTTAATGAACTAAATAACGATTTTGTAAAACCAGGAAGTTCTTTTTTGTTAAATACAGGTTTTTCAAAAAAAGATTTGGGGATTGATTTATCATTAAGAAGAATTGAAAATATGAGTTTTTATTCAGAAAGAAAGCCTGATATTTATCCTGAAAACGGAGGTTCTACAAGCATCAATTATAATGATAAAATAATGAATTTTGTTCCAGCTTTAACAAAACAACATCATTACAATTTAGCAAATATTTATGTACATCAAGCGCAATCAAGAATAGATTACATTGACCCAACTATTATGAAGGCTGGTGAAACAGGTGGCCAAATTGATGTGTTTTACAATTTTACTAAAGGAACTAAGCTTGGAGGTAAATATGGAACCAAAATTGCTGTTAATTATGCAAGTTGGTATAATTTACCAGGAGAGTACAAATATAATCCTGGGGATT
>JBFYPW010000120.1:0-4979 GCA_041303115.1 Flavobacterium sp. | reverse complement strand
AATAGTTTTGCTTTAACCAGAATTGGTGGTATGAGACTATTTTATAACTACCACGGACAATTAGTTGGCGTAACTGGTTTTGTAAATGGAATGAACTACGGATACCAATACAATCCTTGTCCAGCAGATTATAACGGAGGAAACTATCATCATGATGATGCTGGAAACGATGGAGATTTTTACTACTACAAAAAAGATGGTAGCAAAGAAAAAATGAAAAAAGAAGACATCGATGAAATTAAAAAAGATACCGAAGAACGAAAAAGAAGTTAAAAAATAACTGATGTAAAAGTCCCGTTACGTATTTACGAAGCGAGATTTTTTTATTTTTTTACAAAAACCTTATTAAATACATTTCTAATTACAAAATTGATATCACTTGAAACTTTGAAATAATAGTGTAAAGCCAAATATAAAATTGAAATAAGTATCGATTTTAAGCCAATATTAATTATCGGATGAAAACGAAATTCCCAAAAATAAAAAGCTAAAAACAACACTACAGTAATAACAAATGATACTATTGTGTTTTTAGTAAACGGAAATAATTTCATTTTAAAAACCACAAATAATAGCTTGGCTAAACTATACATTCCAATTGCGAATAAAGTCGCTAAAGCTGCACCGTTTATTCCGTATTTTGGTATAAAAATTAAATTTAATCCTACGATTACAAAAACCAATAAAACCCCTAAAAGTAACACCGTTTTGTAATATTTTGAATTAAAAATGATAGAATTATTGTTACCTAAAAGCACATCAAAATATTTTGATAAACCAATGGTAAAAACCACAAACAATCCTTGATCATAGCCCTCATCAGGTAAAATTTCGTACAATTGTTTGATATTTACTAAAATTCCAATGTAAATTAAACCGCCAATTACTTGTAGTGTTACAGACGATTTTTTATACAACTCATTCAGTTCCTGCCATTTATTTTCGCTAATTAATTTGGCGGTTATTGGATAGGTGATTTGATGCATAGCGCGTTGTGGAACTGAAATTACCATTGCCAAATATACAGCCATAGAATAAAATGCAATATTTTCGATTTTTAAAAACTGATTTATCATATATTTATCAATATCTAAAAGCATATTGGCAACACTTGCGGAAAATAGTATCAGAATAGTAAACACAAAAATAGATTTCGTATTTTTTGGGAATTTCTTATTCAGTCGAATAGGCTTTACCTTATTGGCGTAATAAATAATTAGTAACAAACTAATCCCATAAACCAAAACCAAAGAATGAATAAATTCTGATAACGTTATCCAATTAAAATAAACAGCAAAAAGCAAAAGTGTAATTAATATTCTAACAAAAACTTCCTTGACAAAAGAGCCAAAAACCGATTTCATATGCGCACGTAACCAAGCATAAAAAATTTCAAAATAACCTAAAAATAAAGCAATTATTGGGATTTCCCACACATAATCATATACAATAGTATTCTTTGCAGATTCATACAATGCAATGTTATCATAAAAAAGATAAAACAAAGCAAAAAACGGTATAACAATTAGCAATGGCAACAAAAGCATATAACTAATGTAGCTACTTAACTCGGATTCCGTTTTGTTATTTTCATTGAAAAATTTAATTAAAGTATTCTGAATGCCAAAAGACATAATTGGATATAAAATACTTGCTGCAGATAAAATATAATTAGTTAAACCTAAATAGTCTTTACCTAAAAAAACAGGATACATATAAATATTATTAATTGCACCAATAGCAAAACCAATAAAAGTAATGATGGTGTTTTTAATAGATTGTTTAATTACGATGCCCATTTTTAGATTGTTAGATGGTTAGATTTTAAATATTTCTCCAATCGGTTTGGCGCTTGGAGAAGATGGCGATTTTCACCACAAAGTTGATGCGGAGAACCAAACTTTGATTAACCACAAATGTGTCTGCGGAGCACTGAACCGCCACTTTTGCCAAACGCCTGTTATAGGGAGTTTTTCTTAGAATACTTTCCACCATTTCTCTTTTTTAGTCAGTTGTTTAATGGTTAAAGTCTTTGTCGGTTTTGGTTTTGTAATTTCAGATTCAAATTGTCTTTTTGCGGAATCGTTCATACTCCAACCTGATGTCCACGAAGGTCTGAATAAATAACCTTTGCCTTCATAATTCTTTGTTTCATACTCTAAGTCCACCGAAATTTTTCCAATATTTTCGTAAATCTCTGCGTAGTCTTTATAAAATAAGTCAGGCATATACCAAGTTACATCGACCTTATCTTGCCACTGTCCAAAATTGCAAATTAGAACTTCGGCATTCTCAAAGTCTTTTAGTGTCGGTTTTTTGCTTTGATTTAGTCGAGTTGTTGCTACTAGATTGTGTGCAGTTTCAGTATTATTGTCTGTTGCTAAAACAAGAGCACCGCCATAATTTCCATTTGTCAATTTAAAAACTAAGCAGTCGCCTGTTGCAAAAATTGGTGTTTTTAGTTTCTCTCTTTTCCTTGGTTTAGCTTTTGGTCTGTCTGACTTTATTTTTTCCAGGAACTTGTCGAGTGCAATTTTCCGTTTTTTAATATCCTGTCCACTTGCTCCAAGTTCAAGCCAAACTTTCAAGTCAGCACCCGAAGTAATTATATCTTCAATTTTCGATAATACTTTTGGGTCAAGCGATTTTGTCTCCCATTGGGCTAAAGCAAGAGCAAACAACAAACTGTTCTTTTCTTCTTCTATTTCAAGAATTTCCCAGTTCTCGTCAACGATTTTTTTGGAAATGATTTCGGGTTGTCCGCCTTTATTATATAGGTCGAAATATTCGCTGTATATGTCAGCAAATGCGTCACTGTTTTTTATTGCTGTTCCCCAAGTTCCCATTCTCTGTGTGTCGTTTTAAAAGCCCTATAGCTATGTTGTTAACCTTTTGTTTTGCTATTAAATTTTGATATTGTTTTTGCTAATTGTTTTGTCAAACTTTTTCTGCTATATTGTTGTAAACCGACTGCATTAACTTTTAAGTTTTTATCTAAATATTGATTAAAATAGCTTAAAATTTGACTTTTTAGCTCGTTTTTCTCTTTATATTGATAAAAAACACCTGTATTTGTCTGTTTTATGATATTCTCGAAATCGGAGTTTTTAGGTCCGATAGCTAAAATAGGTCTTTCGGATACCATATATTCAAAAAGTTTTCCTGGTATGATACATTTTGTGTCATCCGAATCAATTTCTATTAACAATAAAACTTGCGAACTTCTTTGATGTATCAGTGCTTCTTCGTGCGAAACATAACCTAAATTTTGTACGAAACTATCTAAATTAAAATCTGAAATTGATTGAATAACTTCTTTACTAACCGCTCCAATTAATTTTAATTTAAAATAAGTTGCAAATGCTTCATTTTCATCGATTAATTCCGATAAAGACTCCCATAAAATCTGTGGATTTCTTTCCGATAAAAACGAACCAATATGTGCTAAAGTAAACGCTTCATCTAAAGATTTTTTTTCAATTTTCTCTACATCATATCCATTTGTAATGACTTCAATGGGTTGATTTGTAATTCGTTCAAATTCAGATTTTGTTGTGGGTGAAGTTACTAAAATCGTATCGCAAGTGGTTAAAACTTCTTTTTCTAACGCTTTGTGCTTAGCACTCGCCCACTTTGACAATTTAAGTTCTTTATGATAGCCAATAGTCGTCCACGGATCGCGAAAATCAGCAATCCAATTTATGTTTAGATGCTTTTTTAAATCCAAGCCAATTAAATGCAAACTATGTGGCGGACCCGTAGTTATTATGGTTTCAATATTGTTTTCTTGAATGTATTTTTTAAGATATTTCACAGAAGGTTTCACCCAAAAAACGCGAGCATCCGGGATAAAAACATTTCCTCGAATCCAAAGCATTGCTTTTTCTATAAACGATTGCTTTTTCTTTTGAGTAATGATACCAGCCCCTAATTTCTTTGTTTTGTTTTTCGATAAAAATGAAGCCAAAGCATACGGTTCAAATATTTTGTTTTTCAGAAGAACTGTTTTGTCTGAAACATCCGAAAGTAATTTTTCATCAAGCAACGGATAACTTGGGTTTTCTGGAATATAAACGATAGGTTCGACGTCAAATTCAGGTAAATACTTCACAAACTTCAACCAACGTTGCACGCCAGGTCCACCTGCTGGTGGCCAATAATAGGTGATGATTAAAACTTTAGTTGTACTCAAAATATTATCTTGAAATTATAAACCTGACAGGTTTTTGAAACCTGTCAGGTTTAGTATGAATTTATTTTATCTTAACTAATTGATTATTTTGTTTTCTCCAATAAAATATCCCTAAACCAATAGCTATAAGCATTAAAAGTGTCGAAATTAAAGCAATTGTACTTCCTGTTTTTACTACTTCTGGTTCAAATTTAAATTCGATGGTATGTTTTCCTGCTGGAATTTTTAAACCGCGTAATACATAATTTACGTTATAAATTTTAGCCTCTTTTCCGTCTATAGTAGCTTTCCAGCCTTTTTCGTAATACATTTCAGAAAATACACCAAAACCATTTTTAGAATTATTTGACGTGTATTTTAAATGATTAGGTTTGTAAGATGTCAGCTCAATTGTTGAAGTGGAATCTTTACCCGTTTCAAAATTAAAAACACCTTTAATAAATGCCGACCTATCAAAAGTAGCTTCATTATTCGTTTTCAACTTATCCAAAGCTTTCATTTCTTCATCTGCAGAATTTACCACTTTCACTTTTGACACAAACCAAGCACTTCCATTCGCATTTGGATTTTCTAACGATTGTGGATTGCCTTCTTCATTGGTTTTTAAAATATATTTCACATTTAACATATTCAAGACTTCAAAATTGTTTTTAGCAATTTGATAATCGAATAGTTCTTGCATTTTCTTTGGTTTGGCCGCGTGATATCCTCCAATAGATTGATGATAAAAAGACGTTCTTGCACTGTTCATATTTCCATCCACATCAAAAACTCTAAAATGAGTGGT
>JBFYPW010000119.1:0-5005 GCA_041303115.1 Flavobacterium sp. | reverse complement strand
CCAGAAATTGCTTTGCAAGAAATTGATGTGTTTTCTGATTTAATTTGGGATAAAGCCATTACAAATGTTCGTTTTGTAGATCATTTTTCAAAAAATCACATTTTTCTTTTTAAATGTCACGATACTTATTTAGAATCAATTATAGTAAATACCTCAGAAGCTTCTGTTGATTTTTTTACTACGGAAGGGTTAGAATGGTTAGGAAATAATCTTTTTACTGATGTTGTTACTATTCAAACAGGAAAAAAAGAAGTTGCCGAAAATCGAAATGAAGAAGTTTTTAAAATAATTGAAAACGGTGGAATTATTAGTAAAGGTGACTTGTATAGTAAACTAATTACATTAATTAATGTATCATAATATGACTGTTTTAGAAACTATTCAATCTTTAAGAGCAGAATTAAATTTGCATAATTACAACTATTATGTTTTGGATAATCCTACGATTTCAGATTTTGATTTCGATTTTAAATTAAAACAATTACAAGATTTAGAAGCAGCCAATCCTTCTTATTTCGATGAAAATTCACCAACGCAACGTGTCGGTGGAGCTGTTACCAAGAATTTTAATACGGTTGAACATGAATATAGAATGTATTCGCTTGATAATTCGTACTCTAAAGAAGATTTATTAGATTGGCAAACAAGGTGTCAGAAAATTTTAGGTGATGTAGATTTAGAATTTACTTGCGAATTAAAATATGATGGGGCTTCCATAAGTATCACCTATGAAAACGGAAAATTAGTACGTGCAGTAACACGTGGCGATGGTTTTAAAGGTGATGATGTGACTCAAAATATTAAAACTATAAAATCAGTTCCGTTACAATTACATTCTGGTTATCCTGAAAAATTTGATATTCGAGGTGAAATCATTTTACCTTTCGCAGGTTTTGAAAAAATGAATCAAGACTTAATTGAAATTGGTGAAACACCTTATTCAAATCCAAGAAATACCGCTTCGGGAAGTTTAAAATTACAAGATAGTGCAGAAGTGGCAAAACGACCATTAGAGTGCTTATTGTATGGAATGATTGGTAATAATTTAGCAATTAAAACACAATATGAAAGTTTAGAATTGTCGAGAAAATTAGGGTTTAAAGTACCAAATCAGAGTAAATTAGCCAATAATATCGACGAAGTTTTTGAATTTATTGAATATTGGGATAAAAACAGACACAATTTACCTTACGAAACAGATGGAGTAGTAGTTAAAATAAACAACATTCATTTTCAGGAAGAATTAGGCTATACAGCAAAATCGCCTCGTTGGGCTATGGCGTATAAATTTAAAGCAGAACAAGTGAGTACTGTATTGCAATCTATTTCTTATCAAGTTGGTCGAACGGGAGCAATTACTCCTGTGGCAAATTTAGAACCTGTTCAATTAGCAGGAACAATCGTAAAACGTGCTTCTTTGCATAATGCAGATCAAATTTCTAAGTTGGATATTCGTGTAAACGATGAAGTTTTTGTTGAAAAAGGAGGCGAAATCATTCCAAAAATAATTGGAGTTGCGAAAAGAGGAAATCAAGAAAATCCAACCATTTATATTTCAAATTGCCCAGAATGTGATACGAATTTGACAAGAAGTGAAGGAGAAGCGAATCATTATTGTCCAAATTTTTATGGATGTCCTCCTCAAATTATTGGAAGAATTCAGCATTTTATTACCAGAAAAGCAATGGATATTGATGGTTTAGGTGGTGAAACTGTCGCTTTATTATATAATGCCGGTTTGGTAAAAAATTATGCCGATTTATATGATTTAAAAAAAGATCAAGTTGTGGTTTTGGAAAGAATGGCTGATAAATCTGCAGATAATCTAATTTCAGGAATTGAAAATTCAAAAGCAATTACATTTGATCGAGTTTTGTATGCATTAGGAATACGTTATGTAGGTGAAACTGTTGCTAAAAAATTAGCCAAACATTATAAAAATATAGATGCATTAGCTGAAGCGAATATATTAGATTTAGTTACAGTTGATGAAATTGGAGAACGAATTGCACAAAGTGTTATGGATTTCTTCCAGAATTCAGATAACAAAACTATAATAAATAAATTAAAAGCAGTAGGCATTCAGTTTGAATTAAATGAGATTTCTACAGCTGTTTCCAATATTTTAGAAGGAAAAATATTTGTTGTTTCTGGTGTTTTTGAAGTTTTCTCTCGAGACGATTTGAAAAAAGCCATCGAAGATTATGGCGGAAAAGTAGGAAGTTCTATTTCTGCGAAAACCAATTATGTTATCGCTGGAGCCAATATGGGACCTGCTAAATTAGAAAAAGCCAACCAGTTAAAAATTGAAATTATTGACGAATATCAGTTTCAAAAAATGATAAATGGTTAAGAATTAAATCACTACAATGTTTTTTTCTTTACTAATGTATTTGCTATCGTCGCTAAAATAAAAATCAATTCGTCCTAAATTTATTCCGTAGGCACCAACTTGGTTAATTACTACCTGTTTACCAACTTTATTTGTTTTTATTACAGGTTTGTTTAAAAAGGTGTGTGTATGCCCACCAATTATTAAATCAATATCTTGTGTAGCTGCTGCTAATTTAAGATCTGAAGGTTTGTCTTTTTCATTTTTGTAATCATATCCAAGATGCGACAAACAAATTATTAAATCGCATTTTTCAGTTTCTTTAAGTGTTTTAGTAATATCAGTAGCGACTTCTACAGGGTTGTTGTATTTGGTTTCTTTATATAGTTTTTTGTCTACTAAACCTTCTAATTCAATACCTAAACCGAAAACACCAATTTTTATTCCGTTTTTTATAAAGGTTTTGTAAGGCTTTACTATTCCGTTTAACTCGGTATTTTTAAAATCATAATTAGCAGAAACAAATTCAAAATTAGCATGTGGTAATTGAGCATAAAACCCATCAATTCCATTGTCAAAATCATGATTACCTAATGTTGCCAAATCGTATTTCATCATACTCATTAGTTTAAATTCCAATTCGCCTCCATAATAATTAAAGTAAGGCGTGCCTTGAAAAATATCACCAGCATCTAAAAGCAATACATTATCTTCTTCTTCTTTTCTAATTTGTTCAATAATATTAGCACGTCTAGCTACTCCACCCATAGAAGGGTTTCTTGGATGATTTTCTGGGAATGGATCAATATGACTATGCACATCATTGGTATGCAAGATGGTAATTTTTTTTTCTTTTACAGTAGAAAAACTTGACAATGAAAGTCCGCTAAGTGACAGTAATGCTGAAGTTGCAGCTGTGTTTTTGATGAAATTTCTTCTTTTCATAGGAGTTATTCTTTAATGATTCTTTGAATGGTTGAAACTTCAATAGTTTTGTATTTGTAGAAGTAATCAATCAATACGTTTCTCATTTTATAATTTAAATCAAAACTACCTTCATTTTTAAGAAAGAAAGTCATGTTGTCTCCACCGTTTGCTAAATAATCAGATGTGGCTACATAATAAATTGTGTTTTTTTCTATGGCTTTATCATTAAAAAGAACTTTAGTAATAGTATTTTCTTTATTTATAAATATTTTTAAACCGTTGAGTGGATGTGGTTTTTTTTCTTTGATAATGTGATTTGCCATTGCTATAATTTCTTCACCTTTAAGCGCTACAACAATTAAGTTGTTTTCAAAAGGCATAACCTCAAATGCATTTCTTTTAGTAATGTTTCCTTTTGGAATAATGGATCTTATCCCGCCACTATTTAAAAGCACAATGTCAATTGGTTTGTTTTGTTGTTTTTTAAAAACTGGAGTTGCAAATTCCATGCAAGCATCGGCCATAAGATTCCCAATATTACTTTGCCATTCGCCCTTAGTTTTGTCTAAAGTTTCATCGGTAAAAGAAATTACGCTATCTAAATCGGTATTTATATGCGCTCTGTAAGGTGAAATATAAGATTCAATAGTCTCATTTGAAGTGTATTTTGAAGCGACTTCAATTTTTTTTCCTTCAATTTGATAATTGGTGTATTTTTTTGTTTTACAAGAAACAACTCCTAATAATGTTAAAGTTGTAACAAAAATTATGTAAAGAGGTTTCATATTTTTACTTTTGAATGTCATTTATTCGAATAGATTACTTTATTTTTGTAAAAGATGTAAAGTTACAATGATTTATAAAATTATTCTGAATTTATTTCTGAATTATTAAAATATTTTAAAAAACTTAAAAAATATAATATGCAATCATTAATAGGAACTGGTGTAGCTTTGGTAACGCCTTTTAAAAAAGATTTTTCTGTTGATACGGAAGCGTTAACTAAAATTACAAACCATGTAATTGAAGGAGGAGTAGAGTATTTAGTAATATTAGGTACTACTGCTGAAAGCGCTACGTTAAATGCTGAAGAAAAAGAAGTCGTTATAGAAACTATTGTTGCAGCAAATAAAGGAAGAGTACCAATGGTTTTAGGAGTAGGAGGTAACAATACTTCAAAAGTGGTTGAGGAATTAACGACAAGAGATTTGTCTCAGTTTGCTGCTGTTTTGTCTGTTTCTCCATATTATAACAAACCTACACAAGAAGGAATTTACCAACATTTTAAAGCCGTTTCTGAAGCATCACCAATCCCAATTATTGTTTATAATGTACCAGGAAGAACATCAAGTAATATGTTGCCTGCTACTGTGATACGATTAGCAAACGATTTTAAAAATATTATTGGAATTAAAGAAGCTGCTGGCGACATTGTGCAAGCAATGAAATTAATTCAAACCAAACCAGAAGGCTTTTTAGTAATTTCTGGTGATGATATGATCACTTTACCAATGGTTTTAGCCGGTGGAGCTGGCGTAATTTCTGTAATTGGAGAAGGTTTTCCAAAAGAATTCTCAGAAATGGTTCGATTGGGATTAAACAAAAAAGTAGATGAAGCTTATAAATTACATTATAAATTAGCCGATTCTATAGATATGATTTTCGAACAAGGTAATCCTGCTGGTATCAAAGAAGTCTTTAAACACCTTGGTTTATCTGAAAATACCGTACGTTTGCCGTTAGTAA
>JBFYPW010000118.1:0-5069 GCA_041303115.1 Flavobacterium sp. | reverse complement strand
ACCTTATACCTAATACACAATACCTAATATCAAAATACCATGGAAAACAACAACCAAGAAGGTCAAATCAATATTGAACTAGACGAAAAAGTAGCAGAAGGAACCTATTCTAATCTAGCCATAATCAACCATTCGAATACCGAATTTGTATTGGATTTTATTGCTCTAATGCCAGGCGTGCCAAAAGCAAAAGTGAAATCTAGAATTATATTAACGCCACAACACGCTAAACGCTTATTAAAAGCATTAAACGAAAACATTCATCGTTTTGAAAGTACCCATGGACAAATAAAAGAGGAAGAACATCCACCCATACCACTAAATTTTGGACCAACCGGTCAAGCATAACAAAAACTAACTGATTTTTCAGTAGAAATTTATAAATTTGAAGGTGATTGCATTTTTTGTTTAATCACCTTTTTTGTTATTTATGATACACTTAGAAAAAATTACTAAAAATCAATTGCCAATTATCAAAGATTTAGCTTATACTATATGGCCTTCGACATATGGTGATATATTATCTAATTCGCAATTAGATTATATGTTAGACTCGTTTTATTCCGTTGCCAATTTAGAAAAGCAAATGAATAATGGCCAAGTATTTGAATTGTTGTTTGATGAGACAAATGCTATTGGTTTTGTTGCTTATGAATTAAATTGCAACTTTGATAGTCTCAGTCAGCCATTAACTAAAATTCATAAAATTTATTTGTTACCAGAAACGCAAGGTAAAGGTTTTGGAAAATTTATGATTAATGAAATAGTAAGAATAGCTAAAAGCAATAATCAGAAAGGTATTTATTTAAATGTTAATAAATACAATACAGCTAAATTTTTCTATGAAAAAGTAGGTTTCACTATTGTAAAAGTGGAAGTAATTGATATTGGAAATGGTTACGTTATGGACGATTACGTAATGGAATATCTATTCTAATGAAAACGCATTTGCGTTAGTGGTTGTAGCGGTATCCTTTTTGTATTTTGTTGCCTGAGGTTCTCGAAGGTGACAAAATATAAAAAGATATAGCGGAAGACACGACCTGTAAGGGAACGCTCAAATAAAATTATCTATTTCGCTTGTCGTAATTTCTACTTCCGTAATTGGTTTTCTTATCTCTTAAAATACTTGCGTCTTCGGTTTTACTAGAAGGTTCAATAAGTGTATTTAATTCTACGATTTCTTTATCGGTTAACGGGCGGTATTTTCCAACAGGAACATCTAAAGTAATATTAATAATTCGGATTCTTTTCAATGAAGTTACTTCGTAATCTAAGTATTCGCACATACGACGAATTTGACGATTTAAACCTTGTGTTAAAACAATTTTAAACACAAACTGACTCATTTTTTCGACCTTACATTTTTTGGTAATGGTGTCTAAAATAGGCAAGCCATTACTCATTTGTTTAATGAAAGTTTCTGTAATTGGTTTGTCAACGGTAACAATATATTCTTTTTCGTGGTTGTTTCTGGCGCGTAAAATTTTGTTTACAATATCGCCATCATTTGTCATAAATATTAATCCTTCACTGGCTTTGTCTAATCTTCCAATAGGAAAAATACGTTCAGGGTAATTGATGTAATCTACAATATTGTCTGGAATGCTTAAATTAGTCGTACATTCAATTCCTGCAGGTTTGTGGAACGATAAATAAACAGGTTTTTTATTTGCGTTAGATACTAATTCGCCATTCACACGAACTTCATCTCCTGGAGCTACTTTTGTGCCTAATTCTGGAGATTGCCCGTTGATGGTAATTCTACCTTCTTCCAATAACCTATCGGCTTCTCTACGAGAGCAAAATCCTGATTCTGATAAATATTTATTGATGCGTACTAATTGTTCTTCCATTAGACAAAGGTAGTATTTTAGTTTAAATGTTTATGAGGTTTGTTTTGTTTAAAATTCCAATAAAAAAAAATTCCAAATTCCAAATTTAAAACTTGGAGTTTGGAATTTTTATTTTGGTTTTATTATTGAGTAAAAGTCTAATTTTTCGACTTTAAAACTTTCGACTTTCAGACCTTCAACTAATTCAATTACATTTTGGCGAAAATTTTCTCCATTTTTTCTCTTTCTTCATCAGCTAAAACACTGTCAACTAAAATACGTCCACTGTGTTCATCTGTTAAGATTTTCTTTCTACCCGCAATTTCCATTTGAGTTTGTGGTGGAATAGTAAAGAAAGAACCTGCAGATGCGCCACGTTCGATAGAAACAACTGCTAAACCATTAACAACACTGTTTCTAATTCTGTCGTATGCAGATAATAAACGAGCTTCAATTTTGCCTCTAAATTCATTAGACTTTTCAATTAAGAAGTTTTCGTCTTTTTCGGTTTCTGCCATAATATCACTTAATTCAGCTTTTTTATGTTTTAAGTGATTTTGTTTGCTATCTAGTTTATCTTTAGTTTGATTAACAATTTCTTTTTTGTTTTCTAAAGTAACTTTCATTTCTTTAATGTGCTTTTCAGCCAATTGAATTTCTAATTCTTGAAATTCAATTTCTTTTGATAAAGAATTAAATTCTCTATTGTTACGCACATTTTTTTGTTGTTCTGTATATTTTTTTATTGCTGCTTTGTGGTCATCAATATTGTTCTTTTTTTCTTTTGCTTGATGATCGATGTTGTTTAAATCGTCGTTTAATTTCTCTAAACGTTTAGATAATCCAGCTACTTCATCTTCTAAATCTTCAACTTCTAAAGGTAATTCTCCTCGTACGTTTCTAATTTCGTCAATTTTAGAATCAATTAATTGTAAAGCATAAATTGCTCTTAACTTTTCTTCTACGCTTAGTTCTTTTGTATTTGCCATATTGTTAAAAATATTTAACGGGATTTGTATTTAATTCTGATAAAATGATTGCAAAATTAGTGATTTTTTCTTTAAGAAAGTCAACAATATAATTTTTTGTATATCTTTCGCTTTCAAAATGCCCAATATCCGCCAAAAGCAGCTTATTTTCAGCTTCATAGAACTGATGATATTTTAAATCTGCAGTTAAAAAAGCATCGGCTCCTGCTGCAATTGCATTTTTTATGGCAAAACTTCCACTTCCACCTAAAACCGCAACTTTTATAATATCATTTGATAAAAATTGGCTGTGACGAATGCCACCACATTCCATTTTTTCTTTCACAAATTGTAAAAAATCGTTTGGATTCAAAGGATGTGCTAATTCGCCAATCATGCCTAAACCAATATTTTGATGTTCGTTTTCTGTTTTGTAAATTTCATACGCCACTTCTTCGTACATATGATTAGCAAATAATGCCTTTAATATGTTATTTTGTAAGTGTTTTTCGAAAATAACCTCAATTTTAGTTTCGTCTTCTTTCTGTAAAATGTGTTTTTGTCCAAGTACCGGATTGCTGTTTTCATTTCCTTTAAAAGAACTACTTCCAGCAGATGTAAAACTACAATTATCATAGTTGCCAATACTTCCTGCACCCGCTTCAAATAAGGCTTGTTTTACTTGGTTTTCGTTCTCCGGTTTGGTATAAGTTACTAATTTATAAATGAAATTTTGTTTAGGAATTAGAACTTTAGTATTCGATAAACCTAAAGCATCACAGAAAATTTTATTCACTCCATTTTGATGATTATCTAATGCGGTATGAACAGCATAAATGGCAATGTCATTTTTTATGGCTTTGATAATCGCTCTTTCTACATAATTTTTTCCTGTTATTTTTTTTAATCCAGAAAACAAAATAGGATGGAAGCAAACTACTAAATTACATTTTTTAGAAATGGCTTCTTCAATAACTTCTTCCAAAGCATCGTGACAAACCAAAATACCAGTAATATCATTGCTGTGACCAACTAAAAGCCCAACATTGTCAAAGTCTTCAGCGTAAGCCAAAGGAGCCAGTTTTTCAAGATGTTTTGTGATTTCAGATAATTGCATTTTTCGTTTTAGAAATTTTGTATTTTTCAAAGATAAAAAATGCAATTGATTTTAAATATAATTTACTTGAAATTTAATTCATTCGATTTTTGTACATTTGTTTATCTAATTCTATGGAATACTTTTGTAAATCATTATTTAGATAAATAACTATGATGGTAATACGAAAACTACTTTTTCCGCTTGGAGTTGTATATTGGTTAGTCACTTTTATTAGAAATTGGCTATACGATTTAGGTATTTTTACTTCAAAATCATATGACTTACCGATTATAGCAATTGGAAATTTAAGTGCAGGAGGTACAGGTAAAACGCCTCAGACAGAATACATTATTCGATTATTAAAAGACACTTATAGAATTGCTGTTTTAAGTCGTGGTTATAAACGAAGTACAAAAGGTTTTCTATTGGCAAATGATGTTGTTACGTCTTCCGAACTAGGTGATGAGTCGTTTCAAATGTATTCAAAATTTCCTGAAATTTCCGTTGCCGTTTGTGAAGACAGACAAACAGGAATTGAAAACTTAATTTCGAAAAGCAATCCAGATATTATTTTGTTAGACGATGCGTTTCAGCATAGAAAAGTAAAAGCAGGTTTTTATATTTTGTTAACGTCTTATGATGACTTGTTTTCAGATGATTATATTTTACCATTCGGAAATTTACGAGAAAGTGCTATCGGTAAAAAGCGAGCCGATGTAATTGTTGTAACAAAATGCCCTCAAAATATTACAGAAAAATATAAAGATGAAGTAAAGCTTAAATTAAACGTAAATGTGCCCGTTTTTTTTACTTCTATTGATTACGATTCTTTTGTGTTTAATACAGAAAATAGTATTTCGGTTTCAGATATAATTTCTAAAGAAAAAATTATTGTTGCAGGAATTGCTAAGCCAAAATATTTCATTGATTATTTAAATTCTGGAACTGATTTAGTTTTGATATATCCAGATCATCATAATTTTTCAGAAGCAGAAATTTCAGAAATAAGTGAACTTTCAAAAGATAAAATTATTATTACTACAGAAAAGGATTTTATGCGTTTAAACGGGAAAATATACTCGAGTAACTTATTTTATTTGCCTATACAAACCAAATTCAACTCAGATAAAGAGCAATTTGATAGTTTAGTTACTAATTGGGTAAAAA
>JBFYPW010000117.1:0-5191 GCA_041303115.1 Flavobacterium sp. | reverse complement strand
CCAATAAATAATTAACTATTTTTGTTCTTTAAATAAAATAAATTGAGTTCAAACAGAAGACTTCTTAAACAAACCCTTATTTACGGTATTGCAACTGTAATGCCTCGTATAATGAGTTTTTTATTGGTAGGATTACATACGGATTTAATGCCGAAAGTAGCCTATGGAGAAATTACTATTCTTTTAGCCTATATGATATTTTTCAATGTGATATTGTCTTACGGAATGGAAACGGCTTTTTTTAGATTTTATCATAAAGAAGAAAATAAAAAAGAGGTAATTAGTACCGCTACAGTTTCTATTTTTTGGAGCACCATTTTATTTTTATCAGTAGCGCTTTTATTTCAAAAAACACTTGCAGGATTACTAAACATAGATAAAGAATACGTAAACTATGCCATTTGGATTTTAGCTTTCGATGCGCTTGTAATTATACCTTTTTCTAAGCTTCGCGCTGAACAAAGGCCGATTAGATATTCTGTACTAAAAATTTCTAATGTGCTTATTTATTTGCTATTAAACGTCTTTTTATTAGCAATATTACCCAAATTAGCACAAGCCAATCCGCAAGGTTTTTGGAGTTCTTTTTATGTGGAAGACTATCAAATTGGGTATGTTTTCTTGTCAAATTTAATGGCGAGTTTATTCACTTTTGTATTATTTATGCCGCATTATTTTCAACCTAACTGGGTTTTTAATAATGAATTATGGAAAAAAATGCTTCATTATGGTTGGCCAATATTGTTTGCTGGTTTGGCTTTTGGAATCAATGAACATTTAGATAAAATTTTATTATCAGAATGGTTAGACCCTATAACTGCAAAGGCTGCAGTTGGAGCCTATTCGGCTTGTTATAAAATTGGCTTGTTTATGGTTTTGTTTCGTACTGCATATTCACTGGGTATTGAACCGTTTTTTTTCAGTCAAGCTGGAAATGACAATGCGCCTCAAACGTACGCTACAATTACTAAATATTTTGTTATTTTAGGTTCATTAATTTTGTTAGTGGTTGTAGTTTTTGCTGATGTTGTTAAATTCTTTTTAGTAAGACAACCTGAATATTGGGAAGCTATGTCAATAGTGCCATTAATCATCATCGCGAATTTCTTTTTAGGGATTTATACGAGTTTATCTGTTTGGTATAAATTAATTGATAAAACAATAATTGGCGCCTACATTTCGGCAATTGGCGCCATTATTACATTAAGTATGAATTATATTTTAATTGTAAAATTCAACCTGAGTTATTTGGGTTCAGCCATTGCAACTATTTGTGCTTACGGAAGTATGATGGTGATTTCGTATTATTTAGGAAAAGAAAAATACCCAATTCCATTCGAAATGAAAAAGATTTTAACCTATCTTTTTGCTTCGATAACTTTAGCTTGTATTTCATTTTACGTTAAAGAATTAAGAGAAACGTTTGTTTTCGGAATACTTGCAATCATTGGCTTTAGTTATTATATTTACAAAAATGAAAAAGAAGTAATTTTAAAAATTATAAAACGAAAATAAAACCTATTTAGCAGTTAAAAATAAGATTAAAATGCAAATAAAAATTATAAATAAATCGCAACATCCATTACCTAACTACGAAACAAACGCTTCAGCTGGATTGGATTTACGTGCGAATTTAACCGAATCAATAATCTTAAAACCGTTAGAAAGAACTTTAGTTAAAACAGGTCTTTTTATAGAATTACCAATTGGTTATGAAGCACAAGTGCGACCAAGAAGTGGTTTGGCTTTAAAAAAAGGAATTACCGTTTTAAATTCACCTGGAACAGTGGATGCTGATTATCGTGGTGAAATTGGCGTGATTTTAGTCAATTTATCCAATGAAGATTTCGTTATTGAAAACGGAGAACGCATCGCACAACTAATCATCGCCAAACACGAACGCGCCGAATGGCAAGAAGTAATAGAATTAACCGAAACATCAAGAGGCGAAGGTGGATTTGGAAGTACGGGAGTGAAATAAAAAATAATAATTTAAAGATTTAATAATTTAAAGATTTCGAAGATAAATTTTTAAATATTTTAATCTTTTAATCTTTCAATAAAAACATGAAAATAATAGTACCAATGGCTGGTCGTGGTTCACGTCTTCGCCCACACACATTAACCATTCCTAAACCATTAATTCCAATTGCTGGAAAACCAATTGTACACCGTTTAGTAGAAGATATTGCTAAAGTAATTAATCAACCAATTAACGAAGTAGCGTTTATTATTCACGAAAGCTTCGGTGCAGCTGTAGAAAAAGATTTACTTGCGATTGCTACTAAAATTGGAGCAAAAGGAACCATTTATTACCAAAATGAAGCGTTAGGAACGGGTCACGCTATTATGTGTGCGAAGGATTCTTTATCTGGACCAGCAGTTATTGCTTACGCCGATACGTTAATTCGTGCCGATTTTGAATTAGATGCAACTGCCGATAGCGTAATTTGGGTAAAACAAGTTGATCAACCAGAAGCATTTGGTGTAATTAACTTAAACGAAGATAACGAAATTATTGAGTTAGTAGAAAAACCAAAAGAATTTGTATCTGATTTAGCTGTTATCGGAATTTATTATTTCAAAGACATTGCAGTTCTAAAAAACGAATTACAAGCGGTTTTAGATAATAACATCATTCACGGTGGCGAATACCAAATTAATGATGGAATTAAACAAATGATGGCAAAAGGTATGAAATTCGTACCTGGCAAAGTTGATGAATGGATGGATTGCGGAAATAAAGATGTTACCGTGGATACCAACAACAGAATGTTAGGATTTTTACATCAAGACGGCGAAGATTTAGTGGCTAAAGATGTGCGTTTAGATAATTCACAAATCATTCCACCTTGTTTTATTGGTGAAGGAGTGCAACTTATTGATTCCGTAATCGGACCAAATGTTTCTATCGGAAAAGGATCACATATTCAAAATAGTAAGATTCAAAATAGTTTAATTCAAACGCATTCACATATTAAAAACGCAAAATTAGATAACGCTATGATTGGAAATCACGTAAATTATAATGGTGATTTTACAAGCGTAAGTTTAGGTGACTATTCAACAATGGAATAATTTTTGTAATACTTTTATTTAAAACAAAATATGTATAAAATAATAGCATTTCTTTTTCTTTTTCAAATTTCTTTCGGACAAATAAATCCAGAGGAAGTGGAAACTGCAGAAAATGAATTTGAAACTAATTTTTTTGATGCTTTAAAAGAAAAAGCTATCGAAAATTACGACAAAGCTATTATAGCCTTACAAAAATGTTTGCTAAAAGAACCTTTGAATCCGGAAATTCACTATCAGTTGGGTGTAAATTATTTAGCTCAAAAAAAGTATGTCGAAGCGGAAAACGCCTTTCAAAAAGCAGTCGATTTAGAGCCCAATCAACGTTGGTATTGGAATGGCTTGTATGATGTACATTATCAAACCAAAGCGTATGAGAAAGCAATTATCATAGTTGAAAAATTAGTCACTTTCGATGCGAATATGAAAGAAGATTTGGTGTCATTATATATGAATACCCAGCAATTTGACAAAGCTAAAATTGTAATTAATGATATCGAAAGCAAAGGTACTTTGACCAAAGCAATGGAATCGTACCAAATGCAAATTCAAAGTATGCAAAAAGGAAACAAACCAAATGTTAACGATTTGGTTGAAGCTATAAAAAACAATCCTAAAGCAGAACAAAATTATATCGATTTAATTTATGCATATTCTGTAAGCAATCAAGAAGATAAAGCATTTCAAACGGCTTTGTTGTTAGAAAAAGAGCTCCCAAATTCTGATTTAGCACACGTAAGTTTAGTTAAATTTCATATTCAAGCGAATGACATTTCAAAAGCTACTGATTCTTACAAAAGAGTTGTAAAAAGTAGCAAAATCGATTTAAAAATTAAGCAACGCGTTTTAAATGAATATTTAATTTTTGCTACAAAAAATCCGCAATTACTAACCGAAATTGATACTACAATAACGTTCTTTGACAACACAGTTGGAATGGATGTTAATAAAGAATTAGGAAAATTTTTCTACAATAAAAATAATTTTGAATTGGCTCAAAAATATATTGAACAATCAAAAGAAAGTGACGTTGAAGCGATTGATTTGCTTCTAAATATTTATGATTTTAATAAGCAATTTGAAAAAATGGCAAAAAAATCAGAAGCATATATTGACTTATATCCTACCAAAGCCAATTTGTATTATTACGCTGGAAAAGGAAATAACAATTTAAAAAATTATAAAAAAGCAAAAGATTTTTTAGAAATGGGAATTGATTATGTTATTGATGATCCAAATTTAGAAGCTGGATTTTGGAAACAATTTATTTTTTGTGCCGACGGATTATCGGATTCAAAAATGAAACAAACCTATCAAAAAAGATTAGATGTAATTTCTAAAAAATAATATGAAAAAATTTTTCTCATTTCTGCTATTAGTAGTCGTTATAGTTTCGTGTAAAACGAAAAAAACAGTCGTAGAACAATCTGTTGCTAAAGAGACAGTTGTAGATAATATGGCTAAAGAAATTATTGAAAAACATTATGAAAATAAAGTAGATTTTCAAACGGTTTCTATTCGTTCTACTGCGGATTATGAAGATCAAAAACAGTCTATTTCCATTGGTGCAGATATCAGAATTAAAAAAGATGAAATCATTTGGATCAATCTAAAATTCTTTGGAATTCCAATGGCAAAAGCACTTATAACACCAACTCGAGTAAGTTATTATGAAAAAGCTAATGGCACCTATTTTGATGGCAATTATTCTATTTTAACTAAAATGTTAGGCACCGATTTAGATTTTCAAAAAGTGCAGAATTTGTTATTAGGACGACCTGTTGATGATTTAACTAAAGAAGTTTTTATAGCAGAAATTGTTACTAATTTGTTCCAATTAAAATTAAAAAAACAAGCTGATATTGAAAAATTATTTCGTTTTGAAACCGCAAATTATTTATTAAAAGAGCAATTTATCAATCAAATTTCAAAAAACAGAAACGTTTTGGTTACTTATCCTTCATTTACAAATCAGGACAATATATTATTGCCAACTGGCGTTTCTATTATTGCCAATCAACAAAATCAAGTTAAAATTAATGTAGAATATAATAAAATTACGTTTAATGAAGCATTATCGTATCCATATTCTATCCCAGATGGTTATTCTCAAATA
>JBFYPW010000116.1:0-5355 GCA_041303115.1 Flavobacterium sp. | reverse complement strand
ATTTTACATATTCTAACAAACTTAATGTATCTTGATGATCTGCTTCTGTTTCTGTTGGAAATCCAGCAATAATATCTTGTGAAAGAGAAATATCTGGAATAATTCTGTAAATATTGTCAATTAACGTGATATATTCTTCACGAGTGTGTTGACGGTTCATTTCTTTTAAAATTCTTGTACTTCCACTCTGAACGGGCAAGTGAATGTAATTGCAAATATTATGGTGTTTTGCCATAACTTCAATTACTTCAATATGCATATCTTGGGGATTTGAAGTAGAAAAACGAAATCGCATTTTTGGAAATTGTGTCGCGCATCTATCTAACAATTGCGCAAAATCTACAGAAGTGGCTTTTTGCATTTCACTGGCTTTTACAAAGTCTTTTTTCAAGCCACCTCCATACCAAAGGTAACTGTCTACATTTTGACCTAACAAAGTTACTTCTTTATAACCTTTTGTCCATAAATCAGCAATTTCTTCGATAATACTTTCTGGTTCTCGACTACGTTCTCTTCCTCGAGTAAATGGTACTACGCAAAACGTACACATATTATCACATCCTCGAGTTATCGAAACAAATGCTGTTATTCCATTGCTACTTAATCGTACTGGAGAAATATCCGCATAGGTTTCTTCACGAGAAAGAATAACATTTATAGCATCACGACCATCTTCAACATCTCTCAATAAATTAGGAATATCTTTGTAAGCATCTGGTCCTACAACCATATCTACAATTTTTTCTTCGTCTAAAAATTTTTCTTTTAAACGTTCGGCCATACAACCTAAAACACCAACCTTCATTTTCGGATTAATATCGCGTTTTATTGCATTATATACTTGTAATCGTTTACGGACAGTTACTTCTGCTTTATCTCTTATAGAACAAGTATTTACTAAAACCAAATCAGCTTCTTCTAAAACTTGCGTTGTATTATATCCTTCATTTGCCAAAATAGATGCCACAACTTCACTATCGGCAAAGTTCATTTGGCAACCATAACTTTCTATAAATAACTTCTTTTGGTTTCCTTGTTTTATCTCCAAAACCATTGAAGTGCCTTGCTTACTTTCTTCTATAATCTTTTCTTCCATAAACGGTAGTATCATTTTGTTTTCGAAAACAGTTTTTTCAAAAATTCATAAAGCAAAGATAGTACAAAATTTCATTATCTGCCAAATTGTCAGCATCAGTTTAACAAAAATTTAGAAATATTTAGTTCATCAAACAAAAAGTAAAAATCAAAAAAACGACACCTATATATATTAATCAAAAAAAAAATATACTTTTGCCAAATCAAATAAATGAAAATGGCGAAGAATTTAGTTATCGTGGAGTCACCTGCAAAGGCAAAAACCATTGAAAAATTTTTAGGTACCGATTTCCAAGTGGAATCAAGTTACGGACATATAGCCGATTTACCTTCAAAGGAAATTGGTGTAGATGTTAACGATAACTTTAAACCTAAATATGAGGTGTCTACAGATAAAAAAGCATTAGTAAAAAAACTAAAAGATTTATCTAAAAAAGCAGATATGGTTTGGTTAGCTTCCGATGAAGACCGAGAAGGAGAAGCTATTTCTTGGCATTTATCTGAAGAATTAAAGTTAGATCCCGCCAAAACAAAACGTATCGTTTTTCACGAAATTACAAAAACTGCCATTTTAAAAGCAATTGAAAACCCGAGAGATATTAATTATAATTTAGTTAACGCACAACAAGCTCGAAGAGTTTTAGACCGTTTAGTGGGTTACGAATTATCTCCCGTGCTTTGGAAAAAAGTAAAAGGTGGTTTATCTGCTGGACGTGTGCAATCGGTTTCTGTTCGATTAATTGTAGAGCGCGAAAGAGAAATTCAGAATTTTAAAGCTGTTGGCAATTATTCTATTAGCGCCGAATTCACTAATGAAGCTGGTAAAACAGTAAAAGCCAAACTAAATAAGAATTTCAACACAAAAGACGAAGCACAACAATTTTTAGAAAAAAATATAGCTGCCGATTTTAAAGTTGCCGATTTAGAAACAAAACCAACAAAAAAATCGCCTACAGCACCATTTACGACTTCTACGTTACAACAAGAAGCGGCTCGTAAATTGTATTTACCTGTTGGAATTACAATGCAAATTGCACAACGTTTATACGAAGCCGGTTTGATTACTTACATGAGAACGGATAGTGTAAACCTTTCACAAGATGCCATGGCTGCTGCACAAGCAGAAATTACTTCGTATTACGGAGCGGCCTACAGTAAACCAAGAAACTACAATACCAAATCAAAAGGGGCTCAAGAAGCACACGAAGCCATTCGTCCTACAGACATGAGTCGCCATACCGTTGATATTGACAGAGACCAAGCGCGTTTATACGACTTAATTTGGAAACGTACTTTAGCTTCGCAAATGAGTGATGCGCAACTGGAACGAACCAACGTAAAGATTACAGCAAATACTCATAATGAGTACTTTACTGCAACAGGGGAAGTAATAAAATTTGATGGTTTCTTAAAAGTCTATTTGGAAGGAAATGATGACGATGAAGAAGAACAAGAAGGAATGTTACCTGCCTTAAAAGTAAACGAAAAACTAAACAATAAGTTTATTGCAGCAACAGAACGTTTTACTCGTCCTGCAAGTAGATATACTGAAGCATCACTTGTAAAAAAATTAGAAGAATTAGGCATTGGTCGTCCTTCTACGTATGCACCAACTATTTCTACCATTATCAACAGAAATTATGTTGAAAAAGGAAGTTTTGAAGGAACAGAAAGAAAATACGAACAATTAACCTTAATAGGTAAAGAAATAAAATCGCAAACTTTAAAAGAAAATTCAGGTTCCGATAAAGGGAAATTAGTTCCAACGGATATTGGTGGAATTGTGACTGACTTTTTAGTAAAAAACTTTGAAAGCATTTTAGATTATAATTTTACTGCTAAAGTAGAACAAGATTTTGATGAAATTGCAGCTGGAAACGAAGATTGGCATAAAATGATGCGAAACTTTTACGATCATTTTCATCCGATTGTAACCAAAGTAGAAACAACTGCTGAACGTGAATCTGGAGAACGAATTTTAGGTACCGATCCAAAAACCGGAAAACCAGTTTCTGTTCGATTAGGAAAATACGGCGCAATGGCGCAAATTGGTGCTATTGACGATGAAGTAAAACAATTTGCAAGTTTAAGAAACGAACAAAATTTAAGTAATATAACGTTAGAAGAAGTTTTAGATTTATTTTTATTACCAAAATCTTTAGGAACTTACGAAGGTGAAGAAATAGAAGTGAACAATGGACGTTTTGGACCTTATGTAAAATTTGGAACACAATTTATTTCTTTAGCTAAAGGTGAAGAACCTTTAGACGTTTCAATGGAAAGAGCCATCGAATTAATCAATGAAAAAACCAAAGCAGACGCTCCTATTGCTACTTACGATAATTTACCTGTTCAAAAAGGCGTAGGCCGTTTTGGACCTTTCTTAAAATGGAATGGTATTTTTATCAATGTAAATAAAAAATACAATTTTGATAATTTATCGCAAGCCGACATCAATGAACTAATTGAAGATAAACAACAAAAAGAAATCGAAAAAGTACTTCATTATTGGAAAGAAGAAGGCATTAAAGTAGAGAAAGCGCGTTGGGGAAGATCTGTAATTACAAAAGGGAAAATTAAAATTGAACTGAGTAAAGATATAGATGCTACAAAATTAACTCTTGAAACAGTAAAAGAGATGATTGAAAAGAAAGCACCTGCAAAAAAAGCAGCGACCAAAAAAGCGCCTGCTAAAAAAACTGTAGCCAAAAAGAAATAATTTTATGATATTCGAATACTTACAACCTGTATCAGAAGAAATTCAAAAATTTACAGATAGCTTATCTAATCAAACTTTAGGTAAAAAAATTGTAATGCATACAGCTACCGATTATCCTAATTTAGAAAACATATCCATTGCACTTATTTGTGTAAACGAAAATAGAGGTGCAAATTTAAACAACGAGTCATATGACTTTACCAACTTCCGTAAAGCATTTTACAGATTATTTCCAGGAAATTGGAACAAAGGTATTGCCGATTTAGGAGATGCATTAGTTGGTAACGAAACAAGTGATACTTATTTTGTATTAAAAACCATTTGTGCCAGTTTAATCAAACAAAAAATTATACCTTTGGTCGTTGGTGGTTCACAAGATTTAACTTACGCTTTGTATCGTGCTTTTGATCAATTGGACCAAATGGTAAATTTAGTCGCAATTGACAATAAGTTTGATTTTGCAAAAGATGAAAAACTAGAATCTGATTCATATTTATCAAGAATAATTGTAGAAGAGCCAACTAATTTATATAATTTTTGTAGTATAGGATATCAAACGTATTACACTTCTCAAGAAGAAATTGATTTAATTGAGAAATTGTATTTTGACACCTATAGATTAGGCGAAATAAGTAAAAACCCAGCTATTGTAGAGCCTATCTTTAGAGATGCGGATATTATTAGTCTTGATTTAAAGTCTATAAAATCATCCGATTCAGGAAATACAACAGAATTTTATCCAAATGGATTTGATGGTAGAGAAATCTGTACTTTAGCACGATATGCAGGAATAAGTGATAAAGTAAGTGCTTTTGGAATTTTCAATCAATTTTTCAATACCAACGAAAACGAAATTATTGCACAAATTGTATGGTATTTTATTGAAGGATTTCACTTAAGAAGTTACGAATATCCTTTTGAAGACAAAACAAATTACAATAGATATATAGTTTTAGCTGAAGAAGAAGAATTGGTTTTTTATAAAAGTAACCGTTCCGAACGATGGTGGATGGAAATAAATTATCATACCATCTACAATAAAACAGTAAAAAAAACGTTATTACCATGTACAAACGATGATTATGTAGCCGCATGTAACGCTGAAATCCCCGAAAGATGGTGGAAAGCACACAGAAAAAGCTATTAAAAAAATCGTTAAAAGCATAGCAAAAATCGATAAAATACACTTTTTTTTAGATTATTTTACATTTGCTATTGTATATGTCAAAATAAATAGATAGGTTTGGAGCCTAAAATAAAATAAAATTTTATAACCCAATTAATATGAAAAAGTTTTTAGTATTATCGGCAGCATTAGCTTTACTTACAAGCTGTGGAAAAGGCGATAAAGGTGAACTAGTAGGAGTTAAAGGAAAAAAATGGTTTTCAGAAAAACCGTTTGGTATGACACTTATCCCTGGTGGTGCATTTATCATGGGTAAGTCTGATGATGACATTGCCAATGTACAAGATGCGCCTACTAAAACTGTTACTGTGGTTTCATTTTACATGGATGAAACTGAAATTACAAATAGTGAATA
>JBFYPW010000115.1:0-5373 GCA_041303115.1 Flavobacterium sp. | reverse complement strand
GTTAAGGCAATAAATGGAAATGCAGGTTTTTCATAGCCTTCTTCATCAATAAAATGCGCTAAAATATGTGCTTTCATGTGGTTAATTGCTACTAACGGGATGTCTAAACCTAAACTTAACGATTTAGCAAAACTACCACCCACTAAAAGCGAACCCATTAAACCAGGACCCTGAGTAAAGGCTATACAATTTAAGTTATCTTTTGTAATTCCAGCTTTTTTAATAGCCATTTCTACAACAGGTACAATATTTTGCTGATGTGCTCTTGATGCTAATTCAGGAACCACTCCGCCATATTCTTCATGTACTTTTTGACCAGCAACAATATTTGAAAGTACTTTGTCATTGCATAAAACAGCAGCAGAAGTGTCGTCACAAGAACTTTCAATGGCTAAAGTGTAAATATTTTCAGAATTTAAGGTACTAGGCATGAATTTTGGTATAAAAGTATTGTAAATGTCTTACAAAATTGCTTATTTTTGTTGCTATAAGCAAATAAAAATAGATTTGTTTTGCAAAATTAAATAAATAAAATATTAAATCAGTAAAAAAAATAGCGGTTCGTTCCTTAATTGGAATTTTGCTTTTTATGCTTCTAGTAGCCATACTATTAGCCTTACCTGTTGTACAAACAAGGCTAGGGAAATACGCTACTGATCAACTGAAAGAAGATTTTGGTGTATCAATTACCATTGAAAAAGTGGCTATTAATCCGTTTGGAGGGGTAAAATTAAAAGGCGTTTTAGCAAAGGATCATCATAACGATACGCTGTTTTATTTTAACCGCATTCATACTTCCATTTTAAGTTATAAAAAATTATACGAAAACGGACATCCTTATTTAGGTGATTTACAAGCGGATGGATTAGACCTAAAAATCATTCAATATAAGGGCGAAAAAGACACTAATTTAGATAAATTTGTTGCTGCTTTTGACGACAATCCGCCAAAGCCTTCAAGTGGAAAATTTAGATTAAAAATAAATTCTATTTCCTTACAAAATAGCCGATTTAGATATATTGATCAAAATCTTAATAAACCTAAAATTTTAGATTTTTCAAGTCTTAATGGCCAATTAGACGACTTTTATGTGAAAGGTGCAAATGTATTTGCTTATGTATACAAGATGTCGTTTAAAGACCATAGAGGTTTGATAATGAAAAACTTAACTTCAGATTTCACCTACACCAAAAAGAATATTTTATTAAACGAATTAATTTTAGAAACTGAAAACTCTTCGTTTAAAGGAAAAACAGAATTACGTTACGATAGAAAAGATTTTAAAGATTTTAATAACAAAGTAATTTTCGATTTAGATATTAAAGAAGGTAAAATTTCGAGTAACGACTTAAATTTCTTCTATCCTGAATTTGGTAAAAATCAGAAATTTTATATCGATTCCCATATTTTAGGCACGTTAAATGATTTGAAGTTTAATAATCTGAAATTCAATGATTTAAATGATAATGAAGTAGTTGGAAATCTTCAACTTAAAAATATTTTTGGTAAAGGCGACCAGAAGTTTTACCTGAAAGGAAGTTTCGACAGATTATCAGCTAGTCAAGCTAGTATTAGTAAAGTTTTACCGAATCTTTTAGGGAAAAACTTACCAAAACAATTGCAAAAACTTGGACGTGTTGATATTGAAGGAAAAGTAGAACTTACTGAAAAATGGATTATTGCTGATGTGGATTTATTTTCGAAATTAGGTCGTGCTATGGGCGATTTTAAAATGGATAAAATAGATACTATTGACCGTGCGACTTATATTGGAAAATTTCAGTTGGATAATTTTAATTTAGGTGCTTTCTTAGATGAAACAGATTTGGGTAACACTTCTGTAGTATTAGATATTAATGGAACCGGGTTTTCTAAAAAATATTTAAATACTAAACTAAAAGGAAATATTGGACAATTTAGATACAATGGGTATTCATATAAGAATATTGATGTTGATGGCACTATGAAAATGCCCTATTTTAAAGGATATTTCCATAGTAAAGACCCGAATTTATTGTTAACTTTTGATGGTTTAGTAGATTTAAGTAAGAGAAAAAAAATATATGATTTTGATATTGATATTGAATATGCTAATCTCAAAAAAATAAATTTATACACTAAAGACGCTACTTCAATCATGGCTGGATCTATAGTAATGCAGGCGCAAGGCAATTCTTTAGACGATTTAGCTGGTACAATAAATTTAGAAAATATTTCCTACATCAACCCGAAAAATAAGTATTATTTCGATTCAGCTTCTGTTACTTCATCTTTTGATAATCAAAATATTAGAACGGTTTCTTTTCATTCTGATGATATTATTCAAGGTCAAGTAGTAGGAAAGTATCAAACCAAGCAAATCAAAAAAATAGTTGAAAACGCGGTAGGTAGTTTGTATGCAAATTATTCACCACATAAATTATCTAAAAATCAATTTTTAGATTTTGATTTTACGGTATACAACAAAGTTTTAGAAGTATTTTATCCTGAAGTTTCTATTGCTGAGAACACTCATTTTAAAGGAAAAATTAATGCCGATGCCGGCTTGTTTCAATTTGACTTTAATTCGCCATTTGTCAATGTATTTGAGAATAAATTTAACGGTATAAACATTGATATTGACAACAAAAACCCTTTATATAACACGTATATTGAATTAGACAGTTTAAGCACTAAAAACTATAAAATATCAGATTTTAGTTTAATAAATTTAACCGTAAATGATACGCTTTTTGCAAGAACCGAATTTAAAGGTGGTGAAAAAGGAGAAGATAAATTTGATTTGAACCTATATCATACTATTGATGAAAATAAGCAATCTATAGTTGGATTTAAAAAGTCGGATATTACATTTAAAAATTTCCAATGGTATATTAACGAAAAGGAAACAACTGAAAACACTATTGTTTTTGATAAACAGTTTAAAAACTTTAATTTCAATCAATTAACCTTATCTCATAATGATCAGTTTATTGATTTTAATGGGGTAATGAATGGAAATATATACAAAGATTTTAATTTTACGTTTAATGATGTAGATGTTTCCAAAATCACACCTGATATCAAAAATTTAAGTCTCGGTGGGAAACTAAATGGAAACTTAAAATACAAACAAGATAATTTAGTATATGAACCTTCTGCTGATTTGACTATTGATGGTTTACAATTAAATAATGACGATTTAGGTAATCTGAAATTAAAAGTCTTTGGTGATGAAAATTTCAAAACATTTAATGTTGATGCTTCTATAATTAATAAAGACGAAGAAACATTTTTAACAACAGGAACGGTAGATATAATTAACAATAAGACCATTTTAAACTTAGAAGCAGTTTTTGATAACTTTAATATCAAACCAATAGGTAGCTTTTTAACAGGTGTTTTAGATAATGTACGAGGATTAGCTAAAGGTAAAATAAATATTGCTGGAACTTTTGATGAACCTGAAGTAGATGGCGTTTTGTATCTAAATGAAGCAGGTTTACGCGTGCCATATTTAAATGTAGATTACGATTTCGATAAAAATTCAAAAATTGATTTAACTCAAGAAAAATTTATTTTTAGAGATATTGATATTATAGATGTAAATGAAAAAACCAAAGGAATTTTAAGCGGAACCATTTCTCACGAAAAGTTTGGAAATTGGGAAATGGATTTAAAAATAGCTTCTGATAAGCTGTTGGTTTTAGATACTAAAGATGCTGACGACGCCTATTATTTTGGAAAAGCATATTTTGATGGTTTTGCCACAATCGAAGGTCCTGTAGAAGCCTTAGTTATCAATGCAGAAGGGGAAAGCGCGAAAGGGACATCAATTAAAATCCCTGTAAACGATTCGGAAAGTGTTAGCGATAACGGTTTGGTTCATTTTACTACAAAAGAAGAAAAATTTGGTACTAAAAACATCATAAAACAACCCACAAAAACTTACAGAGGTGTAGATTTGAATTTTAATTTCTCCATTACACCAAATGCTGAAATTGAAGTGATTTTAAATCGAGAAACCGGCCATTCTATGAAAGGAACTGGTAACGGATCGATGTTTATGAACATCAATACCTTAGGTAAATTTCAAATGACGGGTGACTTCATTGTAAATAAAGGGGAGTATTTATTTAGATATGGGAGTTTTATTGATAAAAAATTTACAGTTAAAAACGGAGGAACAATTAGTTGGGAAGGCGATCCATTGGGCGCGAAGTTAAATTTAGAAGCAGTAACTACTAATATTACTACAAATCCTAATGTATTATTGGAAAACACCACTTTTAATAAAAAAATTCCTACAGAGGTTAGTATTTTAATAACGGGTGAATTAAACGCACCTCAATCCGATTTTAATATTAATTTCCCAAATGTAAGCTCCGTTTTAAAAAGTGATTTAGATTACAAATTACAAGACAAAGACTTCAGGCAACAACAAGCATTTGCATTATTAGCAACTGGAGGATTTTTTGCGCCAAATAACACCAATTACTTTGGTTCTTTATTTGAAAAAGCGAGTAGTATATTTGGAGATGTATTATCAGACGGAGAAAATAAATTACAACTGGGTGTAAATATTGAAATAGGAAATCGACAACAAGAAATTTCTGATAGAGCCTTAGTTACCTTAACCACTCAAATTAATGATAGAATTAGTATTAATGGTAATGTAGGTGTACCGGTAGGTGGTATAAATCAATCGTATGTAGTTGGAAACGTAGAAGTAGAAATGCGTTTGAATACAGATGGTACGTTAACCGCACACGTATTTAATAGAGAAAACGATTTAAATTCCAATACAATTGGACAAAATATAGGTTATACGCAAGGTTTAGGGTTATCGTATCGTGTAGATTTTGATGATTTTAAAGAGTTGCTACACAAGTTATTTAAATCACAAAATGTGAAAGATAACATAAATAAACCTATTAATGAATCAGATGATTCGGAAACCAATCCAGAGTTTATTAACTTTATAGAAGAAACTCGCAAACGACAAATTAAAGAAGAGAAAAAAGCCGATCCAAAGAATCGAGTTCCAGATATTAATGATGTGCATTAAATCAAGAATTTTTGTTAATTTTTAGAAATTTATTAACGAAAACGTTTGAAAATAACATTATGATAAAAAATATGTCTTTTTTTAGCATAATATGTAATTTCCTTTACTAATTTTACAAATAATATAGTATTAAATATGTCAACAGCAATTAAAAAAATTGGAGTTTTAACTTCAGGTGGTGATTCGCCAGGTATGAATGCAGCCATTAGAGCCGTAGTTCGTGCTTGTGCTTATTATAATATTGAGTGTGTTGGAATATACCGTGGTTATCAAGGTATGATTGAAGGCGATTTTAAACCTATGGGACCTCGTGATGTAAAAAACAT
>JBFYPW010000114.1:0-5377 GCA_041303115.1 Flavobacterium sp. | reverse complement strand
AAATAAGTAATACAAATAACCCGAATCAGTAAAGGGATTTGCTGTTTCAAAAAACAAAAACTATGTACGTAATTAAAAGAGATGGCCATAAAGAGCCAGTAAGTTTTGACAAAATCACAGACAGAATTAAAAAACTGTGTTATGGTTTAAATGATTTAGTAGATGCTGTAAAAGTAGCTATGCGAGTTATTGAAGGATTATACGACGGGGTAACTACTTCAGAATTAGATAACTTAGCAGCTGAAACGGCCGCTTCAATGACCATTGCTCACCCTGATTACGCACAATTAGCAGCTCGCATTGCCATTTCTAATTTACATAAAAACACCAACAAATCCTTCTCGGAAACGATGAATGAAATGTATCATTATGTAAATCCAAGAACCAATCAAGCGGCACCTCTTTTATCAGAAGAAGTACATAAAGTAATTCAAGAAAATGCAGAATATTTAAATTCTCATATCATATATAACAGAGATTTTAATTACGATTATTTCGGATTTAAAACTTTGGAGCGTTCGTATTTATTAAAAATTAACGGAAAAATTGTAGAGCGTCCTCAGCACATGTTAATGCGTGTTTCTGTAGGAATTCACTTAAACGATTTGCCAGCAGTGTTGGAAACGTACGACTTAATGTCGAAAAAATTCTTCACTCATGCTACACCAACATTATTTAATGCAGGTACGCCAAAACCACAAATGTCATCTTGTTTCCTTTTAGCAATGCAAGACGATAGTATCGATGGAATTTACGACACGTTAAAACAAACCGCAAAAATTTCACAATCCGCTGGCGGAATTGGATTGTCAATTCATAACGTACGTGCCACAGGTTCATACATTCGTGGGACTAACGGAACGTCTAACGGAATTGTTCCTATGTTACGTGTGTTTAATGATACGGCGCGTTACGTAGATCAAGGTGGTGGAAAACGTAAAGGAAGTTTTGCTATTTACATTGAAACCTGGCATGCTGATATTTTCGATTTCTTAGATTTAAAAAAGAATACTGGTAAAGAAGAAATGCGTGCACGTGATTTATTCTTCGCAATGTGGACGTCAGATTTATTCATGAAACGTGTTCAAGAAGATGGGTTATGGACGTTAATGTGTCCAAATGAATGCCCAGGCTTGTATGATGTTCATGGTGAAGAATTTGAAGCACTTTATACTTCGTATGAAGCAGCAGGAAAAGGAAGAAAAACCATCAAAGCACATGAATTATGGGAAAAAATTCTAGAATCGCAAATTGAAACTGGAACGCCATATATGTTGTACAAAGATGCAGCAAACAGAAAATCAAATCAGAAAAATTTAGGTACCATTCGTTCTTCGAATTTATGTACTGAAATTATGGAGTATACATCAAAAGATGAAATTGCTGTTTGTAATTTAGCATCACTTTCACTACCTATGTTTGTTGAAAACGGAGCATTTAATCACGATTTATTTTACACCGTTACCAAACGTGTAACAAAAAACTTAAATAAAGTAATTGACAGAAATTATTATCCAGTAATTGAAGGAGAAAATTCTAACAAACGTCACCGTCCAATTGGATTAGGTGTGCAAGGTTTAGCCGATGCTTTCATCATGTTAAGAATGCCTTTTACAAGTGATGAAGCCAAAAAATTAAATCAAGAAATTTTTGAAACCATGTATTTTGCAGCAGTAACTGCTTCCATGGAAATGGCAAAAGAAGAAGGACCGTATTCTAGTTTTGAAGGTTCTCCAATTTCACAAGGTGAATTCCAATATAATTTATGGGGAATTCAAGATTCGGATTTATCTGGTCGTTGGGATTGGGCTAGTTTAAGAAAAGAAGTAATGGAATTTGGAGTACGTAACTCATTGTTAGTAGCACCAATGCCAACGGCTTCTACTTCTCAAATTTTAGGAAATAACGAAGCATTTGAACCGTATACTTCTAATATTTATACGCGTCGTGTATTGTCAGGTGAATTTATTGTAGTAAACAAACATTTACTGGAAGATTTAGTAAAATTAGGCTTGTGGACAGAAGATTTGAAACAAGAATTAATGCGAGAAAACGGATCGGTTCAGAATTTAAATATTCCTCAAGATTTAAAAGAATTATACAAAACGGTTTGGGAAATGTCTATGAAAGATATTATTGATATGTCGCGTCACCGTGGGTATTTCGTAGATCAATCGCAGTCGTTAAACTTATTTATGCAAAATGCAAATTATGCAAAATTAACATCTATGCACTTTTATGCTTGGCAATCAGGTTTAAAAACAGGGATGTATTATTTACGAACAAAAGCGGCAGTAGATGCAATTAAATTTACATTAAATAACGACAAAAAAGCTGAACCGATACAAAACATTCAACCAAAAGAACAGTTGGAAGTAGTTCAAGCGGTGGAGCCAGTTTCTACAAATGCAATGTCTGCGGAAGAATACCGCGCCATGATAGAATTAGCAAAAAATGCAGGTCCAGATGATTGCGAAATGTGTGGTTCTTAATTAGAATAACTAAATTATATTATATAAAACAGGCATTATTTTTAATGCCTGTTTTTTTATACCTTTGAAAAAAAAATAATATTATGGCAAAAGAAAAAGGAGTATATACAGGATTAATTGAGCAAGACGCCGACGGAAATTTTTTCTGCGGTCCCTATATGTTAGATTATAAATTAGTGGTTTCAAAGTTTAAAATTGGCGATGAGGTAAATTTGAAAACTGTTATTGAAAATCCTAGCGATAAAAGTTACGATAAGTATCCAAAAAAATCAAGTTTGTTTTTCTTATCTAATTTAAAAGAGTAAATTAAAATCCTTCAAAACGAAGGATTTTTTTATTTCTAAATTCCTATCTTCGTATTTCTAAAACCGAACACAATGATGAAGTGGGAACAACTTTTGTCGTTAAAACGACAAGGCGACACGAGTAAAAGATTACGAAAAGAACAAGACGACACCCGTTTGGGTTTTGAAGTAGATTACGATAGAATTATATTTTCTTCAGAATTCCGCTTGCTTCAAGATAAAACGCAAGTCATTCCGCTTTCAAAAACAGATTTTGTGCATACGCGTTTGACACATAGTTTGGAAGTTTCTGTGGTTGGTAGATCTATTGGAAGATTAGTTGGAAAAAAAATTTTAGAAAAATACCCACATTTACAAGAAATACACGGCTATCAATTAAATGATTTTGGTGCGATTGTAGCTGCAGCCTGTTTGTCTCACGATATTGGAAATCCTCCATTTGGACATTCCGGAGAAAAGGCAATTGGAGAATATTTTTCATCAGGAAGTGGACTGAAATATAAGTCGGATCTAACTGAAAAAGAGTGGCAAGATATTGTTGATTTTGAAGGAAATGCAAATGGTTTTTCTATTTTAACATCAAACAGAGAAGGAGTAGAGGGCGCTTTGCGATTATCTTATGCTACTTTAGGAACGTTTATGAAATATCCGAAAGAAAGTTTGCCCAAAAAGCCAACTTCAAACATTTGTGATAAAAAGTACGGGTTTTTTCAACAAGACAAACATTTCTTTCAAGAGGTAGCTTCAGAATTAGGTATGATTTCGAACAAATCAAATCCTGATGTAGGCTATTTTCGTCATCCTTTAGCCTTTTTAGTGGAAGCGGCAGATGATATTTGCTATACAATAATTGATTTTGAAGATGGTATAAAACTTGGATTAATTAATGAAGATTTTGCTTTAGAATATTTAATAAAGCTGGTTCAAAAATCTATCGATTCTAAAAAATACAACGAACTTCAAACCAAAGAAGACCGAATTAGTTATTTACGCGCGTTGGCAATTGGAAGCTTAATAAACGATGCAGTTTCTGTATTTATGGATAATGAAACTGCCATATTGAAAGGAGAATTTTCAGTTTCTTTAATGGATAAAAGTCAATACAAAGCCCAAATTTATGATATTATTGAAATTAGCGTCAAAAACATTTATCAATCAAAAGAAGTAATTGAAAAAGAAATCATTGGATATAAAGTTATTCATACGCTTTTAGATGTTTTTATTCAAGCTTACATTAACACGTCAACTAATTCAGGTACAAATTTCGATAAATTAATCATGAATATCCTTCCAGAAAAATACAAAGGAAATAAAGAAAAAATGTATGATAAATTATTAAATATTTGTCAGTTTGTTTCCTTGTTAACAGATGGAAAAGCTATTGAAATTTATAAAATTATCAATGCAACTAAAATATAATTATACAAAATAAAAAGAAATGTTATTTTTTTTGTGTTTTATTCATTTATAGATTAATTTTGAGTTTTATTATAAAACCCAAACTGTTTATGAAAAAATACTTACTACTAGTTATTGGAATTTCTTTATTTAATTTTATCAGTTGTACAGAATCAAAATTACTTAAACCAAAAGTAAAAAAAGTAGTATCTGTAAGAAATACTGCATTTAAAAAATCTAATGACTATACAACTTTACCGAAAACTAAGACAAATTCAGTTGAGAATTTACAGGTAGTTCCAGTTAAACCAATTTCTAAATTTGATGAATTAAGAGCATTACATGCATGTTATTTATCTGAAAGCCCATATAAAGAAACACTTAAAAAAACAAAAATTGAGAGACAAGCTTTAGGACTTCCTCCAAATAAATATTACGAAAGCGATTGGGAAGCTACAATGGATCCATCAATCGGACGACCTACTCCTGAGAAACTTGAACTATTAAGACAAAAACTTGAAAAGCAACGAAATGAAGATTTAACTGCTTTTAGAGCTCCCGGTGATGGAATTGACAATAGTTGGATTGAACGAGGGCCTACTAATGTTGGCGGTAGAACAAGAGCCGTAATTTTTGATCCAAATGACCTAACAAATGAAACTGTTTTTGCTGGAGGTGTAAGCGGAGGAATTTGGAAGAACACAAATATTTCTAATGATAATTCTGAATGGACACGTGTAAATATTCCAGATAATTTAAATGTAACTTGTATTACAGTTGATCCAAACAATCCAAGTATTTTTTATGCAGGAACAGGAGAGTCTTATGTTGGAGGTGATGTTACTGGAGATGGATTATGGAAATCAACAAATGGTGGAAATAATTGGGTAAAAGTACTGGGTGGTGTTTCGGGTCCTACTTATTATCAATCAGGTTCTATAGTTACTGTAAATTCACCTGCAGCAAACTCATTTTCCGCTATTGAGACAACTGATTTTGGCGTTCCAATTACAACAGCTATAACATCTAATATTGTTTTGGTGGATGACGGCTCATTACTTCCTAATGAAGGTTGTGGACCTTTAATCAATGCTGCATCCGTTAATGGTAAAATTGCACTGATAAAAAGAGGAACTTGTCCGTTTATTCAAAAATGCACAAGTGCAGTAAATGCGGGTGCTA
>JBFYPW010000113.1:0-5377 GCA_041303115.1 Flavobacterium sp. | reverse complement strand
TAGTTAGATTTAAATGGTGCCAATCTTAAACTCGGTTCAATAGTGAAATAAGTTAATTTTGTAGTTAAATCTGCTGGGCAATTACAAGGCGTTTTCGCTTCGTTAAAATCGCCACTTCTATTGTCGTATCCCGCTTGAAACATAAAGCCCAAATACGAATTTGGACGATGGTACTCAACCAAAGGTGCAACAAATAAGGCCTTTCCAATTCCGTTATGAAATGTCGTTGGCGGACTAAAAGATTCATTTAAAGTTTCAGTTGCACCACGATAAAAATTAACATTAGTACCAATAGCTGCGCCAAACCACCACGATGGATTGGAATAAGTTGTATCCTGTGCCTTTACAAAAGTTGGAAAAAGCAAACTAATTAAAGTAATAAAAAACAAATATTTTGAATATAGTTTAGTACAGTATTCTGAAAAACTTAATTCTGGTTTTATATAATAAGTTGTTGTCATTTTTTCTAATTTTAAAATTAATTGGGAATATTTATTGTAGTATTTACCATTGTTACGGAAGCTACTAACGAAATTGCTCTGCCATTTAATACGGTTTGAACTGTATTACCAGCTGTAGAAAAGGTTACCCCAGAAGTAGCTATAATTGTACCTGACATTACGCCTCCTCCTGCACCATTAATTGTTGCAGCACTTCCCACATACCAAAATACATTTTTAGCCAAAGCACCATTAATAAGAACTACACTTTTAGCACCAGTAGGCCCTGCACTTCCCACGGTAAGAGCTGTAGCCGCTTGAAATATCCAAATAGCATTCGGATTGCCTTGAGCGTCTAGAACTAAATTGCCGTTAGTAATATTAAATGTACCACTAGCAGATTTATATATTCCAGGTGCTAATGTTAAGTTTCCTAATTCACCAGCGCCAGGATCAATTCCACCAGGCATAGAAGTTGGAGAAATACTTAAATAAGCTGCATTTGCGTCTAGTAAACCTTGTGTAGCAATTGCAAAAGACGAAGCCGTTCCTGGTGCAGGAGGTGCTGTGTAAATACTTCCTGTTACATTACCTACATTTAAGGGTGTTTCAGTATAAATTGCATTCGAATCGTGAAATCCTGTTATTAATGAGGATGCAGCAGTTGTACCAATACTTCCATTATTAATTACAGTATTAATTCCTTGATTGGTAATACCTGCATTTCCTCCAAATGCTCCAAATTGAGCTGCAGTTCCTAAGTTCGGCAAGATATGCGTGCTAAAATTCCAAACATAATTAGAAGCCAAAGAAATACCTGCAACATTTTTAGCTCCAGTTGTTATTGTAGCGATATAATTTGTATTTGAAACTAAATTTACTGTTGGAGTAAAATAAGCTGTTGAACCACTATACGTTACAATTCCAGAAACTGGAAGCGTACCGATTTTAAGTGTAAAGGTTGCGGCTGTTAAAGTAGCGATATCCATAGGCATATTAAAAGTAGCCGAGATAACTTTATTTAAAGCAACACCATTTTCATTATTATAGGGATCTGTTATTGTAACATTTGGTGCAATTGTATTTCCTGTGGTAAAATTCCATTCATAATTTGCAGCTATAGAAATACCTGCCAAATTCTTAGCTCCTGTAGTAATTAAAGCGGTATATATAGTGTTTGAGACAAGTGCAACATCAGGCGTAAACGATGCCGTATCTCCTGTTAATATAACAACTCCTGAAAGTGGAACTAAACCTTGTTTTAAGGTAAAAGTACTAGCATTAATCGTTGCAACATCCATAGGCATATTAAAAGTAGCCGTAATGATTTTATTTAATGCAACACCCGTTTCATTTGATATAGGATCAGTAGAAATAATTGTTGGCTGTAAATTTAAACCCGTACTAAAAGTCCAAATATAATCTTCTTGCAAAGCGTTACCTCTTAAATCTTTTACTGCAGTGGTAATCTTACAAACATAAGTCGTATTTACAAGCAAATTACTGCTAGGTGTAAATGTAGCGGTGTTTCCTGAATAAGTAAATGTTCCAGCCAAACTAGTGCTTCCATATACCGCAGTAAAGGAAGATTGATTTATAGTTGCTGGATTCATTTCTTCGTTAAATGTAAAACTAATTGGCGTGCCAAGTGCAACGTTAGTTTCTCCAGTTGTAGGACTTGTGGCAATTACTATTGGGCAAACTCCAACATAATCCTGGAATTCATCTTTAGAACAAGCTCCGATTAAAACAACAAGTGACAAGACAATTGTTGTGAAAAGTTTTTTTCGTTTCATATTATTATTTTTAATGTTAATATGAAACAAAGTTGGCTTTTATTAGGTAGTATAATGTTATAGTATTTCGCTTAAAATTTACGAAATTCACAGATAATTAGGTGTTTAATCAAGTTTTTTATTTTGCTTTTCTAATGCTTTTTCTTTTTTCTTAAAGAAGCCTCTCAATAAAAAATTATGTTGCGCTGCTTCTTCAATTTCAATTAGTTTTTTAGAGCCTTTTTCAATATTAATTAATGAAGAATCTATAGAATTTGCCAATCTTTCATCACTCAATAATTTAGATAAAATGCCTTTCTCTGCATTTAATTTTGATGAAAAATGTTGAAATTCTTTAGTGCTTTTCTCTAAATTAGTTAACATTCTATCTATAGAATAGGCATATTCAGGATCGGTCATTAATTTTGAGAGCGTACCATTTTTATCGTTCATATTAGTCGTAAAAATTGCAAATTCGTTGGAACTATTTTTCAAATTTTGTAAAGTGGCTTCTATGCTATTTGCAAATTCTTCATCGGTTAATACTTTGGTTAAAGCCCCTTTACCTTTATTGATTTTTAAGCTAAACTCGGAAAGTTGTAACGTTATAATTTGGGCATTATCAACGCTTTTTCGCAATCCTATCATTAAATCTTCTAATTCAACTGCCTTTGCAGAGGCAATAGTAGCATTGTTTTTAACTATTTGATTAGACGACGTTCCTGGTGAAATGGTAAGTACTTTATCACCCATTAATCCATCAGTTCCTATACTGGCAATTGCATCGGTTTTAATATATTTCTGAACGTCATCTTTAATAATTAAATCTACCACCACAGCAGTATCTGAAACAAATTCAATTTCTTTCACAGTGCCAACATTTATCCCAGAAAAACGAACATTATTTCCTACTTTTAATCCACTCACGTTTTTAAAATGGGCTTGTAAATGAAACGTTGCACCAAATAAATTTTTATTGTTTCCAATAAAATAAATAGCAAGAATAAACAATGTAAATCCTAAAATAACAAAGAGTCCTAATTTCCATATGTAATTTGTATTTTTTGTCATATTTTATGTGTTTAATTAAAAAAAGATCGCACCCAATTATCTGTACTTTTTTCTAATTGATTGTAAGTGCCTTCGGCGTAAATTATACCCTCTTTTAGAATCATAATTCTATTTCCAGTTAATTTAGCACAAGACATATCGTGGGTGATAATAATTGAAGTGGTTTTGTATTTCTTTTGAACAGACAATATTAATTCGCTAATTTCTCTGGACGTAATAGTATCTAAACCAGAGGTTGGTTCATCATACAAAATAATTTCGGGTCTAATAATTAAGGTTCTTGCTAAGGCAATTCGTTTTCGCATACCTCCAGATAATTCTGCAGGCATTTTATCTATAGCATCTTCTAAACCCACATTGGTTAAGGCTTCAATAATTTGCTTTTCAATTTCTTTCGAAGCAATATTTTTAGAATGATGCTTAAGAGTAAAAGCCAAATTTTGTCGTACTGACATAGAATCATACAAGGCGCCATTTTGAAACATAAAACCAATTTTAGATCTAATTTCGTTTAACGCAGTATTATTTAATTTTGTAATATCAGTATCAAAAACTTTAATTGCTCCTGCATCAGCAACTACCAATCCAACAATACATTTTATAGTTATTGATTTTCCAGAACCCGAACGGCCTAAAATAACTAAATCTTCTCCTTTGAATACTTCTAAATTTACTTGTTTTAGCACTTCATTTTCACCAAATGATTTTTTTAAATTAACGATGGAAATTACTACTTCTTTTTTCATAAGTTCTAAAAGAATAAATCTGTAATTTGAACCGCTAACATATCAATAATAAAAATGGAAAGCGATGCAGCTACAACAGCTTCATTAGCTGCTATACCTACACTCGCAGTGCCTTTTGAAGCATTAAAACCTTTGTAACAGCCAATTAATCCAATGAAGAATCCGAAAAAAAAGGTTTTTATAATTGCTGGAATCAAATCTAAAAATTCTAAATGCTCAATTACATCCGAAAAATAGCGATACAAACTCATACTACCTCGAACATTAAAGCCAATATAACCACCAAAAATCCCAACTAAATCTGCAAAAAGCACTAAAATTGGAATCATTAAGGTGGTAGCTAAAATTCGTGTAACTACAAGATATTTATAAGGATTAACAGCGGAAACTTCCATAGCATCAATCTGCTCGGTTACTTTCATCGAACCCAATTCGGCACCAATTCCTGAAGCAATTTTACCTGCGCAAATTAATGCCGTTATTACGGGCGCAATTTCTCTGATTAACGACAAGGACACCATACTTGGCAACCAACTTTCAGCGCCAAATTTTGTCATCGTTGGTCTGGATTGTATTGTTAAAACCAAACCCATTATAAATCCTGTTATAGTTACTAATGGTAAAGACTTGTTGCCTATTTCATAGCATTGTCTAAAAAATTCATTGATTTGAAAAGGCGGTTTTACAATTTCCTTAAAAAATCTAACAGTAAATAAGGAAACATTTCCAGTATCTACAAATAGATTTTTAATGTAAGTATTCATATTCTTTAAAATTCAAAATGAACTTCAGAAGAAATAGGAATATTCAACACTTTCGATATAAAACAATGTTGCTCTACATCTTTAGTAATTGTAGCAAATTCTTCCGCACTAATATTAGGAACAGCTCCTGAAATTTTCAAATGAATACTCACAATACCCATATCATTCATAGTTAAAGTAGCTTCAGTGTCTAATTTACTTGGAGTTATTCCTTTGGTTGCCAATTGCGCTGTTACAGCCATTGTAAAACAACCTGCGTGAGCTGCCGCAAGTAATTCTTCTGGATTGGTGCCTTTTATTCCGTTTTCAAAACGGGTTGTATAACTATATGCAGTGTCTTTCAAAACGCCACTTTGCGTGGTTAATGTACCATTTCCTTCTCTTAAATTTCCTTCCCAATGGGCTGATGCTGTTCGTATCATAATGCAATTATTTAGTAATTGTTCTTTTAAACATTTTCTCTAAAGTTTTTTTCTTTTCTTGATATTCAATTGTAGTAATAAGCCCTTCAGCATATTTTTTTCTTAAAATATCATATTCTGATTCGTGCTTTTTTCGTTGACCTGGAATGTTATAGGGAA
>JBFYPW010000112.1:0-5434 GCA_041303115.1 Flavobacterium sp. | reverse complement strand
TGCTAATGGCACAATAACATTCGCTTCTATATTGGCATCAATATCATAATATACAAAATAACGGTACAATCTTCTACAAATGTATTCGGAAACGACTTGCGATTTAGAAAATATCATATCGATAAATGCATCTAATTCTGCACTACCATTATTTGTAATTGTAGTATTATTAAAAAAAGTTGAAAATTGTTTTGTACTCGTATTGTGTTGGGTTGCAACAAAGCTTGTTGTAGTTGGATGTGCATTTAAATTTTGAACGCGCCAACCCGTAAGAATTTTTGCTGCTGCCACCACATCAGCTTCTGTAAACTGACTCAAAGGATCTTTTCCAAGCGTAAAAAGCTCCATTATTTCTCGAGCAAAATTTTCGTCAGGCGCACTACTGGTATTGGCTTGATTATTTAGATAATACATCATCGCAGGTTGTGTCGCAACATTTCGTATTAAAGTTTTAAAATTGCCTAAACCATTAGTTCTAAAATTTTGAATGTATTCATGAGATATTCTTGCTGAATTTGTATTACAATAGGTATTTTGAGAAAGTCTTACCGTATTAAAATCAATCGGAATGAAATGATACCAGAACCAAGTCATTTTCTCTCTTATATTGAGTTGTTGGTTTAATGCCAAGCCCAAATTCCAAGAAGTAACGCTATTTATTCTATAGAAATTTGTAGTGTTCCCAATACTATTGGAATTAAAGGCGTGTTGTGTCCAGTTACTACCGTATGGGATATTTCCCTCATCAGCAAAAACATTTTGATAGTAATTAACTGGTGGATTTGGTTGTGGATTTGTGAATGTTAGTAACGAATTGATACTGGAATTAAAACCCGCTTGTACTAACCCGTTAACATCTGAAAATTTAAAACCAAATTGTGTTCTTCGTAATAAATGTAAAACCGAAGCCGTATTCCAAGCCCCAGAATATGGCGTTAATCCACTTGTGATGTTACCTATTCTATTAGTGTCAGCATTCGCTTCAATAGATTGGTACCTTCTTAAACCGTAGTTTTTTCTTTTGTATTTTTCAAAAAGAGGATCTTGACTTTCTTCTCTTCGAAGGAACACTTTTTTAAACAAGTTTCTTCTCGAATATTTTTTTTCCATACCCTATGCTTAACATATTTATAATTAGACTATTAAATCTAAAAATGGTTTAATATTTTTTATAAAAATACAATAAAAATATTTAAAAATAAAAACCCTGCAAATAAGGTGTTTACAGGGTATTAAATCTCTAAAATCCTGTCAGGTTTTTGAAGCCTGTCAGGATAAATACGATATATTTTCTAATTACTTCGTTTTCTTCACGTATTGTGTTAAAATATAAATATGTTGGTTTTCTACTCTACCTTCAATCAAGTTAGCATCATTCCAAACTACTTTTATATTATGTACTGCTGCGCCTCGTTTTGCTGTAAACGTAGCGCCTTTAACATCTAAATCTTTAATTAACACCACCGAATCACCATCTTTTAAAATGGCACCGTTGCTGTCTTTATGAACAATTTTATTTTCGTCTTCCTCTTCGCCTTCGCCTGTAGCTTTTGCCCATTCTAATGCTTCTTCGTCTAAATACATCATTTCTAAAGTATCAATATTTTTTAAACGTGATAACATTCGCCAAGATAAAATTTGAACCGGTAAATTTTCATTCCACATACTATCAGATAAGCCTCTCCAATCATTTGGATTCATAATATCTGGGTTTTCCACTTGATCTTTTAATTGCTTGGTCAACAAAACCGAATGTGCTAAACTTTCTTCTGTATAAGGTGGTAACGTGTATACCACTAAATCCAATTCGGCACCACTAATTTCACATTTTGACTCGTTTCTGTCTTTTAATTTTCTTTCAATTACGCTCATTATTTCTGTTTTTATGGCTGTTTTTTATTCCTAATTTGGGCAAATATAAGTATTAATTTCTTCCTATTTCGTTTGGATATAACTCACGCAATTTATCACTTTGCCAAAACACTTTAGAATTACAATCCATTATGGTTAACACACCTAAAAAAGCAGCTCCAGTATCTAAATTCCATACAGAATTTTTATAGAGCGGCGGCACGATTTCAGTTTTAGAAATAGGCGTGTGACCTATAAATATTTCAGAATAAATTTTTAATCTTTTTGGATATAAAGGCGAATTTGTATCCATAGTTTCATCTAAACACAAAGCCACTTCCCAAAGCGTTCGGTCCCAATACATTAGTTTAGGGAAAAATTCTTGTGAAACGCCATTCATATTAGTAAAACCGGCATGAATAAACAACCTGTTTTCAGCATCTAAATAATAATTTCGCAATGATTTTAAAAAGGTAATGTGTTTTTGCTTCGTTTCAGTTGAAATATTTAAATAAGCATCAACGGTGGCTTTGCCGCCATGTTTAAACCATAGTTCTTCTTTTAAGTTTTCATGTCGATTTTCTAACCAATCCAAAAGCAATTCATCATGATTTCCTCTAATGAAAATACATTTTTGTTGTTCCGATAAGGCAATTAAAAAATCTAAAACGCTAGGGGATTCGCTCCAACCGTCAACATAATCGCCTAAAAATATTAAAATATCATTCTGTTTTATTTCTGCTTTTTGTAGTACTTGAATTAAGGCTTTTAATCCGCCATGTATGTCGCCAATAACTAATGTTCTGCTCATTTATTTCTTTTAAAAACGAGTACTAATATACAAATAATTGTTCAATTGTAAAACATGATATTTGTTAGGTTTTTGTTTTCGGAATATGTTATCTTTGTATTTTAATTCAATCTAAATAAGTTTGTGAAAAATAGTAATGCTACTGTATTGAAAAAGGGACAAATGGCTCAAATTTCAGATATTAATATCGATGTAATTCCATTGAAACTTATTGAAATGGGGTGTTTACCTGGTAATACTATCGAATTAATTCAGGTGGCACCAATGGGTGACCCTTTATTTTTTAATATAAACGACTCAAAAGTGGCAATTAGAAAGAAAACAGCTCAAGAAATTTATATTTTACAAGAATCTATTCAATAAATGTATTCTAAAACCATAAAAGTTGCGTTAATAGGGAATCCAAATGTGGGTAAAACTTCTGTGTTTAATCAGTTAACAGGATTAAATCAGCAAGTGGGAAATTATCCTGGAATCACTGTGGATAAAAAAACGGGCATTTGTAAACTCAATCAAATTACGAAAGCTAAAATTATAGATTTACCAGGAACGTATAGTTTAAACGCTAATTCTATTGATGAAAATGTAGTAATTGAATTATTATTAAATAAAAACGATGAAGATTTTCCAGATGTAGCTGTTGTGGTTTCAGAAGTAGAAAATTTAAAACGAAATTTATTACTTTTTACACAAATAAAAGACTTAGAAATTCCTACGTTACTTGTAATTAATATGAGTGACCGAATGAAACAAAAAGGAATTGAATTAAACATTCCGTTACTCGAAACAGAATTAAAAACTAAAATTGCCTTAATAAGTTCCAGAAAAAATATAGGAATTGAGTATATTAAAGAATTAATTTTAAATTACAAAAATCTTTCTACAGAAGCTTGTTTAAATGCGAGTTCTATAGATGAAGAATATTTTAATCGACTAAAAAAAGCATTTCCAAATCAGTTGCTTTATAAATTATGGCTGGTAATTACGCAAGATGTGAACTTCCTGAATTTAGAGCGAAACGCAATAGAAAATAATTTTACCCGATCGCACTCTGATTTAAAAAAACTGCAACAAAAGGAAACCATAAAAAGGTATCAATTTATAAATGATACACTGAAGATTACCCAAAAAATTGACAAATCTAAAGCGACCGATTTTCAAAGTAAATTAGACAATATATTAACTCACAAAATCTTTGGATATATTATTTTCTTTGGGATATTATTACTTATTTTTCAATCTATTTTCGATTGGAGTAGTATTCCAATGGATTTTATAGATACTACTTTTTCAAAATTTAGTGCATTAACGAAAGAAAGTCTTCCGAATGGAAAATTCACGGATTTACTTTCTGATGGAATCATTCCAGGAATTGGAGGAATTATCATTTTTATTCCACAAATTGCCTTTTTGTTCCTGTTTATTTCTGTTTTGGAAGAAAGCGGTTATATGAGTCGTGTAGTGTTTTTAATGGATAAAATCATGCGTAAATTCGGCTTGTCCGGAAAAAGCATCGTGCCATTAATTTCTGGAACGGCTTGTGCTATTCCTGCCATAATGAGTGCTCGAAATATTGAAAACTGGAAAGAACGTTTAATTACAATTTTAATCACACCCTTTATTACTTGTTCTGCACGCTTACCAGTTTACGCCATATTAATTTCATTAATAATTCCAGAAAAACGATTTTTAGGTTTCAGTTTACAAGGTTTAACTTTAATGGCATTGTATTTATTGGCTTTTGTTGTGGCAATTGGGTCGGCATATTTGTTAAACAAAGCTCTAAAATTAAAATGCAAATCGTATTTTATAGTTGAAATGCCAAGCTATAAAGTGCCTCTTTTAAAAAATGTAGCCCTAAATGTTCTTGAAAAAACAAAAGCATTTGTAACGGGAGCTGGAAAAATAATTTTAGCTTTATCAGTAATTTTATGGTTTTTAGGCTCACACGGACCTGGAGAAAATTTTGATAAGGCGCAAGAAATCGTTGAAAAACAAGTATATTCTAGTCCAAAAAAAATTAATCCTTCTGTGATTGAAAATAATGTTTCAGCTTATAAATTAGAAAATTCCTACATTGGAATTATGGGAAAAACCATTGAGCCAGCCATAAAACCATTAGGATACGATTGGAAAATTGGAATTGCAGTTGTAAGTTCTTTTGCAGCCAGAGAAGTGTTTGTTGGAACACTTGCTACCATATATAGTGTAGGAAATCAAAGCGAAGAAGAAGCTACTATAAAAATGAAAATGGCGGAAGACATTGATGCTAAAGGAAATAAGATATTTAATTTCGCCACTGGAATTTCACTGCTTTTATTTTATGCTTTTGCGATGCAATGTGTAAGTACACTTGCCATCGTTAAAAAAGAAACCAACTCGTGGAAATGGCCTATAATTCAACTGGTTTTTATGAGCGGATTTGCTTATTTGGTTGCACTAATTGCTTATCAAAGCTTGAAATAGTTTTTTTGAAAACACAGATTTAAGAAATTAATAAAATTGGAATTTATGAATTTGCAAGAAATTTTAACATACATCTGTTTGACTTTAGCCGTTGGTTTTTTGTTCAAAAAATTCTTTTGGAAGAAAAAAGCCAATAAAAAAGGTTGTGGAGATGACTGCAGTTGTCATTAATAGTTCTAATTTAAAAAAAAAATGAATTATTACAATTTTAATATTTAAAAAAATGTTCTTAATTAAATTTAATTTGATAAATATTAACAATTAAATTTGATTTTATACTAAAATTTACCCTAAATATTTATAAAT
>JBFYPW010000111.1:0-5672 GCA_041303115.1 Flavobacterium sp. | reverse complement strand
ACCTATTTCATTAAATCAAAACTTAAACTACTATTATACACTAAACGATAAAAATGTATTTGCTTTTGAAATGCAAAATTTATTTCAACAAGAAGATCCGTTTTATAATGCCAATTTACAAATACAACCATTTATTTTGGCAGGATACAATAGTGCTCAATCAAGAAACAGCATCAATCAAAACCGATTTATTAAAACAAATAAAACGGATGCGAAATTTGATTACTATTATATGGTAACACCAAAAAGTAACATTAACGTTACCATTGGAAACACGTATTCGTATCAAAACTTTAATTCCAATATGTTTCAAACATTAGATAATGGAACACAAAATAATTTATCCGATAGCCAAAATACCAATAAAGTAAATTATGTATTTAACGATGCTTTTGTTGGCTTACATTATAAAATGTTGGTTGGGAAATTTACTTTTAATCCAGGAGTTACTTTACATCAATTTAATACCAGTGACACTCAATTGAACAGCGTAAATAATATGAGTTTCAATAGAGTTTTACCTGATTTCTTTGCATTATGGCAAATGAAAAAATCACAAACATTATCTTACAATTTCTCATTAACTAATAATTTTACAGATGTCGTAAAATTGGCACAAGGGTATGTGTTTTCAAATTATAACAGTTTATTTAGCGGAAATAGATTTTTAGAAAATTCAATTTCACAAGTACACTCTTTACGATTCTTTAAATTCAGTATGTTTAATATGGAAAATATTTTTGCTAATATAACCTATACAAAACAAACCGAAATCATTACTAATCGTGCTTTATTAACAGGTATTAATCAGGTTTCAAGTTCGGTAAACATAAATTCTAATTTTCCTAATGAATCACTTTCTGGAAATTTTAATTATGGACGATCTTTTGCCCGTTATTTTAAAGCAAATGGAGGCGCAAGCATAAGTAGAAGTACAAATAACAATATCCGTGTAAATCCAGATAATTCTGAATTTATTCAGAACACCAAATCATTTACACAAAATTATAAAATTGGGTTTTCAACAAATTTTAAAAAAATCCCTAATATAGAATTGGCATACGATTATACAGTTAACGATTTTCAAAATCAGATAAATTATGTAGATAATCCATCGGTAACTTTAGAATATTTCTTTTTAGATGCCTTTTCTTTTACGTCTGAATACAATTTTTATCACAATAGAGATAAAGCGAAAACTTTTGATACTGAGTATGATTTCTTAACCGCATCCTTATCATATCAAAAAAGAGACAGTAAATTTGAGTATAAAGTTAGCGCTACCAACTTATTAAATACTACAGCATTAAACGATAACAGCTTTAATGCATTAGGTGGTTCTACAAACTTTTCGAGTTTTTATGTACAACCTCGTTTTGTAGTTTTTAGCTTAAAATACGTGTTATAATTAATACAAGTATAAAACCAAAAACCCCGATTTGTATCAAAAACAAATCGGGGTTTTTTTATTAAATAAAAGAATTACATTCCTGTTCGAATGGCTTCTACAGGATCTAATCTTGAAGCTGAAATAGCAGGTAAAATTCCTGAAATTAATCCGATAATTATTGACAAACTTGAGCCTAATAAAATATTAAAAGAACTCAATACAAACTCAAAATCTAGAACGTTTGTTAAAACTAAGGCAATTAACCAAACCAAAACGATTCCAATTAATCCACCAAACATTGCCAAAATTACCGCTTCAAATAAAAATTGGAACAAGATAAATCGGTTTTTTGCGCCTAAAGCTTTCTGAATTCCAATTAAATTGGTGCGTTCTTTAACAGAAACAAACATAATATTTGCAATTCCGAAACCACCAACTAAAAGAGAAAAAATACTTATACCCCAGCCAGCAATATTCATTTTGCCAATAATATCATCAATAAAATTGGTAAATCCAGACAAAATATTTACAAAAAAACTATTAATTTCTCCCGCTCGTAAACCTCTAATACTTCTCATTTTATTAGTCAATTCCGCTTTAAACTCTTCAATATCAACTCCTGCTTTTGGTTTGATTAAAATAGCTGGTGTAAAATTTATACTGTTGTCACCATATAATTTTCTAATATTATTTACAGGTAAAAAAACAGCCACATCATTAGAATCCCCAAAGGCGTTTTGACCCATTTTTTTCAACACACCAATTACTGTAAATCGTTGACCATACAACCTAATTTGCTTTCCAATAGGTTCGTTGCCTTTGAATAAGCCATCCGCAACCTCGCTTCCAATTACAATTACTGAAGTTCCTGAATTTGACTCTGCTTCATTAAATAACCTTCCTTTATCTACTTTAAACGGTTCAATTTCAAAAAATTCATTTGTAGAAGGCTTCACTCTAATAGAATTTACAGTATTGTCGTCATATTTTATACTTTGATTTTTCGTAAAAAAATTAAATGAAATTTTATCTATATCAGGCATACTTTTTTGCAAATATTGATATTCATCGTATTTTACGTGCGGAAATTGGTCGCGCTTCCATTTTTCAACTTCTGTTGGCCCAAAAGAATATTTAAATAAATAAATGGTGTTTTTATCCATACCGTCTAAACTGTCAACAATATTTTTCTTCAATGAATCAACTGCTGCTAAAACCGCAATAATAGAAAAAATACCAACAGTAACTCCAAGTAAAGAAAGAAACGTTCGTAATTTATTACTTCTCAGTGCATTAAAAGCAAAAGCAAAACTTTCTTTAAGTAAACGAATATATAGTATCATAAAATGTAATCTTAAATATTTGTAGTCGAAAAGGAATATTTGTTACAATTTTTATAGGAAAATTATTTAGAAATGTTTCTCATTTACAGTTTATAACTATTGGATTTTCTTTATCAAATTGTTACTTTTGCAGTTCAAAACAAACAACAACATAATGACTCACACAAAACAAATCAAATCGGCATTAATTTCTGTATTTGACAAAACTGGTTTAGAACCTATCATTAAAGCACTTCACCAAAATAATGTAACAATTTATTCTACAGGTGGAACGGAAGATTTCATTAAAAGTTTGCAAGTTCCTGTTGTAGCTGTAGAAGATGTAACTTCTTATCCTTCTATTTTAGGAGGTAGAGTAAAAACTTTACATCCAAAGATTTTTGGTGGAATTTTAAACCGTCAAGATCACGAAGGCGATGTAGCCCAAATGACAGAATTTGATATTCCTCAAATTGATTTGGTAATTGTGGATTTATATCCGTTTGAAAAAACAGTAGCTTCAGGAGCAAGCGAAGCTGATAGTATTGAAAAAATTGATATTGGTGGGATTTCATTAATTCGCGCTGCAGCCAAAAATTTTAAAGATACTGTAATTGTTGCTTCTGTTGATGAATATGCTACTTTCTTAAATTTTTACACAGAAAATAACGGCTCAACTTCTATTGAACAAAGAAAATTATTGGCTACTAAAGCTTTTCATACCTCATCAAATTACGATACCGCTATTTTTAATTACTTCAATACAGAAGATACATATTTAAAAATTAGCGAAGAAAAAGGGCAAATTTTACGTTATGGTGAAAACCCGCATCAAAAAGGATTTTTCTTTGGAGATTTTGATAAAATGTTTACGAAATTACACGGAAAAGAATTGTCTTATAATAATTTATTAGATGTTGATGCTTCTGTAAATTTAATCAATGAGTTTAAACATAATGATCCAACTTTTGCTATTTTAAAGCATAATAACGCATGTGGTTTAGCTACTAGATCTACAATGAAAGAAGCCTATTTAGATGCTTTAGCTGGTGATCCGACTTCAGCATTTGGTGGCGTACTTATTGCAAATGGAAACATTGATGTAGACACTGCAGAAGAAATTAACAAACTATTTTGCGAAGTGGTTATCGCACCATCATACGATCAAGAAGCTATTGATATTTTAGAAGAAAAAAAGAACCGTATTATATTAGTAATTAATGATGTTGCGTTACCTGCAAAAAATGTTCGTACGTGTTTAAATGGAATATTAGTTCAAGATAAAGACAATATTACCGATTCAGTTGAAATTTTGAAAACAGCCACAAAAACAGCACCGACAGCAGAAGAAATTGAAGATTTATTATTTGCATCAAAAATTTGCAAACACACTAAATCGAACACAATAGTTTTTGCTAAAAATCGTCAATTATGTGCTTCTGGAACTGGACAAACTTCAAGAGTTGATGCCTTAAATCAAGCCATTGAAAAAGCCAAAACGTTTGATTTTGATTTAACTGGAGCAGTTATGGCAAGTGATGCTTTTTTCCCATTTCCTGATTGTGTAGAAATCGCAAATAAAGCAGGAATTACAGCAATTATTCAACCTGGAGGGTCTATAAAAGACGAATTAAGCATTGATTATTGTAACGCTAATAATGTTGCTATGGTGATGACTGGAGTGCGTCATTTTAAACACTAAAAACTCCTTAAAAATATCCCTATTTTAAAACGCATTAAAAAATATTTTTTTAATGCGTATTTATTTTAAATAATTCCAATTTATTTTTATACTTTTGTTAGTTGAATAGATTTACACAAAATACTAAACCCTTCAATAAATATGGGATTTTTTGACTTTATGACTGAGGACATAGCAATTGACCTTGGTACCGCAAATACACTAATAATTCACAACGATAAAGTTGTTATAGACTGTCCTTCAATTGTTGCGAGAGACCGAATAACTGGAAAAATAATTGCTGTTGGTAAAGAAGCCAACATGATGCAAGGAAAAACCCACGAAAATATAAAAACAATTCGTCCACTAAAAGATGGAGTAATTGCCGATTTTGATGCGTCTGAAAAAATGCTTCAAATGTTAATTAAAAGCATTCCTGCATTAAAGAAAAAACTATTTACACCAGCACTTCGTCTTGTAATTTGTATTCCTTCTGGAATTACAGAAGTGGAAATGCGTGCTGTAAAAGAATCTGCAGAACGTGTTAACGGGAAAGAAGTATATTTAATTCACGAACCAATGGCAGCTGCAATTGGTATTGGAATTGATATTATGCAGCCAAAAGGAAATATGATTGTAGATATCGGAGGTGGAACTACAGAAATTGCTGTGATTGCATTAGCAGGAATTGTTTGTGATAAATCTGTTAAAATTGCTGGTGACGTATTCACCAACGATATTATTTACTACATGAGAACACAACACAATTTATTTGTGGGAGAAACTACTGCAGAAAAAATTAAAATACAAATTGGTGCCGCAATCGAAGACTTAGAAAGTCCACCAGAAGATATGTCTGTTCAAGGACGTGATTTGTTAACTGGAAAGCCAAAACAAGTTGACGTTTCTTACAGAGAAATTGCTAAAGCGTTAGACAAATCTATTCAAAGAATTGAAGATGCTATTATGGAAACGTTATCTCAAACGCCACCAGAATTAGCCGCCGATATTTACAACACAGGTATTTATTTAGCCGGTGGAGGTTCAATGTTAAGAGGTTTAGATAAACGAATTTCATTGAAAACAGATTTACCAGTTTATATCGCTGAAGACCCTTTAAGAGCGGTTGTAAGAGGAACTGGAATGACACTTAAAAACTTAGCGAAGTACAAAAATATCTTAATTAAATAAGCACGTAATACATGCAGCAAATTATAATTTTTCTTATAAAAAACAGCTATAAATTGCTGTTTTTGCTGCTTTTGGGTATTTCATTAAC
>JBFYPW010000110.1:0-5792 GCA_041303115.1 Flavobacterium sp. | reverse complement strand
TTACAAATGAAGCAGATACTGAAGCAATAAAAGTTATTAGAAATGGCTTAAACATTCCTATAGATTGGAAACGAATTTCTAAAAAACCATTAAGCGCTAGTAATTTAATTTTAAATGCTGGCGACGATATTGTCATTCCAAATAAAAAATCAACTGTATTGATTTCAGGTAGTGTAATGTTTGACACAGAGGTGCCTTTTCAAAAAGGGAAAAATGTTAAATATTATATCAAAAATGCAGGTGGTACCGCCGAAAAGGGTTGGATGAAAAAAGTATATGTAGTACATGCCAATGGTTCAGCAAGTGCTGCAGGTTCTGTTTTAGGAATTAGAAAATATCCAAAAGTATTGGCAGGGAGTAAAATTATTGTGCCTGAAAAACCTGAGAAAACAAAAGCAACTACTGGAGAAATTGTGGGTATAGCTAGTGTATTAACTAGTTTAGCAGGAATTTTGCTAGCCGTATTAAAATAAGAAATTTCATACATTTAAAAAAGGGAATTTATTTTAAAATAAATTCCCTTTTTTGTTTGAATATAGGTTGAGGTTGTGCTATTTATATCTTTATTGAGTCGTAGTACTCAATTGTTTTAAGCACTGCGGTTTCTGTGTCAAAAGGCATTTTATTCATCTCTAATGCTTCTTTTACTTTATTTCCATTAATGATTCTTGATTGAGAAATTTCTAACAATTTTTTTGAATTATATTCCCAATTGAAAATGTCGCCTAATTTTGCAAAAAGATTTAATAATCCTTTAGGCACTTTAATAATTTTTGCTTTTTTATCGAAAACATCTGCAATAGAATTGACCAATTGTATAGTTACTATCGGCTCATTATCTGTAACATTATAAATTCCTGAAGGAACTGATGTTTTTTCAGAAATTTGTGCGATAATTTCTGTCAAGTTATCAATATAACAAAAAGATTGTTTTGTGTCAAAAACCCCAAAAAACCAAGGGAATTTTTTACAAAAACTAAATGTATCGTGCAACGTGCTTTTAGTTTCTCTTCCATAAACAGGAGCCACACGTAAAATAATGGCGCGTTTCCCTTCCGGTAAAACTTGCTTTAATATGAACTGTTCCGCATCAAATTTTGATTGCAAAAAAGGATTTGTTGGATTTACTTTTGCGTCTTCTGTTGCTTCTGAAATTTGTTTGTCAATTAACTCCGTTGTGCTTAAAAATATAAAAGTTTTAGCATTTGAATTTAAAAAGTATCGAAATAGTTTAGAGGTAAGTTCAGTATTTACTCTAAAATATTCTTCATCAAAAGCGCTATCTTGAGGGTTTAAATTAATTGCCGCTAAATGTATTATGGTTTCGGTTTCTAAAGGCATCATTTTGTGCCAATTTTGAAAGCGAAGTGAAATGGACTTATTTTTTTTTGATTTCGAATTAAAATATTTGGTAAGGTTTTGTCCGATATATCCCGTAGTTCCGGTTAATACGATTAGGCTCATAAATGTTTCTTATTTAAGGATGCAAATTTACAACATAAACCTATAAAAAACCTAAAATTTGTAGTAATAAATTTACACGTTAGTATATTAATATGCTTATTATCAACTATTTAAAATATAAAAAAAATTTGTTTTTATGGCGAATTTATATTAATTAAGAACAAAAACACTAGTGACTTTTTTTTAAAATGTTTCTTTTTATAAGAAATTATATTTGTAGACAAAAATTTACAAGCTGTTCACTAAAATGAAAAAGTGCTGAATTTTAGTTCGAATCCTTAAATAAGTTTCAAATAAAACATAATTATAAGATTAATTAAAAAATAGTTTTTATTTTTATTGAAAATATATCAATATGTCAAAAGAGCATTCAAAATTAATTGCCGGCACCATGAATTGGGGTACTTGGGGAAGAAAATTTAATATTTCTGCAATACAAGAACGTATCGAAACTTTCTTAATGGAAGACATAACCGCTTTTGACCACGCAGATATTTATGGCGGTTACACCACTGAGGCTGATTTTGGGAATGCTTGGAGTCAAATGGATATTGACAGAAAAGATGTGCAATTTATTACAAAATGTGGTATAAAATATGTTTGTGAGGAACGAGAGTACGGAATTAAACATTACGATTATACAAAAGAACACATTGTTTGGAGCGTTGAAAATTCATTAAAAAATTTACAAACCGATTATATTGATGTGTTGCTTTTACACAGGCCGAGTCCGCTTATGGAAACTGAAGTTGTTGCTGAAGCTGTTTCGGAACTTAAAAAATCTGGAAAGATTCTCGCTTTTGGCTTGTCAAACTTTACACCTTCACAAACCGATTTAATCAAAAAATATAGTTCCGTATCCTATAATCAAATTCAATTTTCTGCTACGCATTTACAACCAATGTTAAACGGAGAATTGGATTATATGGCGCTACATAACATTCAACCTATGGCTTGGAATCCTTTAGGATCTGTTTATAAAGAAGTTATTCCGCAAACCATTCGATTAAGAAATTTACTTCAAAAATTAACTGAAAAATATAGCGTTTCTGATGATTTGCTTCTTTTGGCTTGGGTTTTAAAACATCCCGCAAAGATTCAGCCTGTTATTGGCACTACACAAATTGATCGCATAAAAAACTTGAAATATCTTAAAAGTTTTGAATTAGAATTAAAAGATTGGTTTGCGATTTGGACAGAAAGTATTGGAACTAAAATTCCATAAATTATGATTAATAAACGGCTTTTGGTTAAAAATTTATTGGCTCATAATAACGAAAATAGTTTTTATGATAAAAAACGCCAATTAAATTTGCATACCAAAGAAGGAAAAGGAAAGTTTTTAAAACACATATGCGCCTTATCCAATTCCAACCCGTTTAATAATTCCTATATTGTAGTTGGTGTTGAAGATGATAATAATGAAATAGTTGGCGATGACTTTTTTGATGATAGCCGAATTCAAAATCTTGTAAATGCTTATTTAGAAAATCCACCTAAAATTACTTATGACAATATCTCTTTCCCAAATTTACCTAAAGAAAGAGTGGTTGGTTTGGTTACTATTAAACCGAAAAATAAAATTTCCTATTTTAAAAAAAATATTTATACGATATTAATTAATAGTACTTTTATAAGAATAGGAAGTAACACCGTTCCTACTGAAGAAAAAATTGCGGTTTCAAAATCAAATGTAGCCACAGTTATTAGTATTGAAAATAATTCAAGAAATAGTATAGCGCTCACCCTTGAAAGTGTATTGGATTTTATAACAGTTCGACACAAAGATTTAGATAATCAATATCAAGTGTTTAAAGAGAATTTTGTGGTGTGTTGGGCTGGAAAAAAACATATAGTTAGAAATGAAACGTATTATTCGCGAGTCGCTATTGAACTGATGAACGAACAAATTAAGCTATTTTATTCCAACCAAGATGAAGTAATTATTCAATACGATGATGATCGATTTACAATTACAGAATATGTAAAACTAGGTTTAAATGATGCCACTAGTTATTATCCGTTAGAACGTTTAACCTTTCATTTTTATGATAACGGCTATTATAAAATGGAAACTGAACTGCTTTTTGAACCGCCACAATACAATAAAAAATTACTTTTTCATATTTATAATGCCGTTAGAAACACTCTTGATAAATTAGAGAAAAATATAGAGGTTTTAGAAGAAGACGTTTTAAGAATTGCGCCTACATTAATGATTTGCTATTTAAACGGATTTACAGATGCTAAACAAAAGCTTATAGAAGTAAAAAGCGTATTAAAAGCGTATCCAAATTCAATGGCTTTTCTAAGTTTTAAAGATAGTCTGAGAATTTTAAGAAAGATGAAATACAATTAATCTTTCTCAGATAAAAATTCGATATCTTCCACTAATTGTGTGAGGTTTTTTTCGCCTTTTACGTTTTTATCTATATTTAATCCGTTGTAAAACCCTCTAATTCTACCTTTTTGATCCACTAAAACAAAGTTTTCGGTATGTACCATATCGTACATTTCTTCTGGTTTACCTGTTTTCACTGCCAAATACGATTGTCTTGCAATTTTATAAATTTCTTTCTGATTTCCAGTAACTAAATTCCATTTTACATCAATTACCCCTTTTTCTTTGGCGTATTTTTTTAATACCTCAACTGTATCTTCATCGGGAAAAACAGAATGAGAAAGCAGTTTCACTTTCGGATTGTCTTTTATTTTGTCTTGTAACCAAACCATATTATCTGTCATTTTTGGACAAATGGTTTGACAAGTCGTAAAAAAGAAATCAGCTACATAAATTTTGCCTTCATAGTCTTTATTTGTAATCTTTTTTCCGTTTTGATTGGTAAAAGCAAATGGTGCTATTTTATGGTTGTAACCTACATGCTGCACTAAAGAATCTACCAGCTCTGGGTTTACGTCTCTAGGGGTAATTATGGGTAGGGTTTTTTTGTTTAATAATGTGTAAATGGATATAAAAATTACAATAAGTAACCCCACAAAAAAGATGGATAGTTTTTTATATTTTAGCATTTTTAAGACTATTTTTTTACAAAAATAAGACTATTTTATCTTATTAGGAATGTAATTAACAGTTTGTATCGTAAAATAATATAAGTTTTTTTAATAGATTTGTAATTCACATAACAATAAAAACCAACCTTTTAAAAATTATAAAATGAAAAACAAAACCATACAAGCTAGTGTAGCAATTGCCTTAGTTGTGTTTTTTCAAAGTTGCTCTGTAACAATCGGAAAAGACGGACAACCAGGAAAAGACGGTGTGTCAGGTGATGCTGTAATTACAAAATCAGAAAAATTCGGAATTCGTACCGAGTTTATGGATACTTCTGTAAAACCAAACGAAGATTTTTTTAGATATGTAAACGGAACTTGGTTAGATAAAACCGAAATTCCTGCCGACAGAACCCGTTGGGGAAGTTTTGACGAGTTAAGAAAAAACACAGACGATGATGTAATGGCTATTTTAAAAGAAGCCGTTGCTAATAAAAATTTGGATCCAAAATCAGACCAAGCAAAAGCCGTAAATTTATACAAATCGATTTTAGATACGGTTTCTAGAAACAAATTAGGTGTTGCGCCAATCAAACCTTATTTAGAAAAAATAAACGCGGTAAAAAATAGTACCGATTTAATGAATCTATTAGTTGAAACCAAAGCAGATGCAAGTTTAGGTTTTTTTGGTTCATTTGTAGGTGCCGATGCTAAAAACAGCAACAAAAATGTTGTATATGTAGGAACAGGAAGTCTGGGTTTACCTGATAAAGATTATTATATGTCTGACAAACCTGACACGAAAGAAAAAAGAGAAAAGTACGTGTTGCACATTGCTAAAATGTTTGGCTATTTAGGTATGGATCCAAAAACCGCTTCTGAAAAAGCAGCAAGAGTTTTGGCTTTCGAAATCTCGTTATCGGAACCAACTTTAGACCGAGTAGAAAGACGTGACCGTCGTAAAACTTACAATCCGATGTCTGTTGCCGATTTACAAAAAATAGCGCCATCAAATAATTGGGCTGCTTATTTTGAAAAATCTGGATTTAGTAAATTGGATTCTGTTGTGGTTTCTCAACCAAAATACCTTACTAAATTAGACGAAATTCTTAAAGAAAATAAAGTAGATGATTGGAAAGCCTATATGACTTGGACACTTTTACGTTCGAATGCCGATGAATTAACCACCGAAATTGAAAAAACAGATTGGGATTTTTACAGCAAAACCTTGTCTGGTGCTGTAAAACAAAGACCTGCTACGGAAAGAGCTTTAGCAACTGTAAACGGTGTTTTAGGAGAGGCTTTAGGAAAATTAT
>JBFYPW010000109.1:0-5960 GCA_041303115.1 Flavobacterium sp. | reverse complement strand
ACGTCTAAAAGCATTGCTTTATCTTCATAATTAAATACACCAATTAATTCTTCGTCTAATGCTATTGGAATTGGTGTGGTTTTGCATAGCTCTGACATCCTGTCAGTGTTGTTTTTTTGAATAGGTTGCTCAATGCTATGTAATTCAAATTCAGATAATTGATTTAATTTTATTAAAGCTTCATTTGAAGTAAAAGCGCCGTTAGCATCTACACGTATTTCAATAGTTTTTGCATCAAAATTTTGACGAATAAATCGCAATAATCCCAATTCTTTTTCAAAATCTATAGCCCCAATTTTTAATTTTATACAGGTAAAACCTTCCGCTAATTTTTCTTCAATTTGTTGTTTCATAAAGCCTTCCTCACCCATCCAAACCAATCCATTAATTAAAATTGAATCTTTCGATTGGGTAAAATCAGAAGGAAATAATTCAAATGGAGAAACAGCTTGTAAAGATAAAAATGCCATTTCTACACCAAATTGAATAGAAGGAAATTCAAGAAGCGCCTCCCATAATTTATCCTTTCCCAAATGAGTGTTTTCACACACCCATTTTAATTTTTCTTCATAATCTGGTCGGTCATCAATAGACAAACCTCGCAACAATCCACACTCTCCTATTCCAATTTTACCATTTTCTTCTAATAGTAAAAACCAGGTTTCTTTTTCCGTCATCACACCACGCGAGGTGCCACTTGGACGTTTAAAGTTAAGGATATATTTTTTGTAGGTAGCGTGCATTTAAAATTCCAAATTAAAAAATTCCAAATTCCAAATTTAACGAAAACGATTTGGGATTTGAGATTTTATTATTGACTTTTATTCAATTATTCTTAGTATTTTTTTAAAATTATTTATTGGAAAACCTTTCTTTTCAAACTCAGCGAAATCAGATTTGGTTTGGTTTACCCAACTTACATTTGAGGTAATATTTTGCATTTTGTATTGGTTATGTAGGTCTTTTGCTTCCGAAACGCGGTCTGTAAATAAATACACATAAGACAAATTCAATCTATGCGTTAAATCTGTTTTATCCAATAAAATTGCTTTTTCCAGGTTTAATTCTGCTTTTTCAAATTGCTTAGACGACAAATAAAAACTTCCTAACAAACCGTAATCAATATGTTTTGCGGCGTTTTTAAAAATAATTTCGTCTTGAATTTTTGAAATGGCTTCATCAACTTTATTATTCTTATTTAACTGAACGGCTTCTATTCGTATCGTATTTAAATACAAATCAAATTGATTGGTTTTTTGTAAAGCTATTTCTTGTACCTCAGCAACTACTTTAGATTTCTCAACTGCCACCAATTGTTTATATTCTGAATATTTGTATTTTTCTGTAAAACTTGCTACAAATTGAGCTAAAAAAACGTCATCTTTTGGTGATTTTTTATACCAATCTAATTTTTTCCCCAATGTAACTAACTCTTTTTTTGTTTCTAAATTCCAACCTCTACTGGCTGAATAATCTATCCAAGAAACTACTTCTAAAACAATTTTGGTGCTTAATACCCAGTTTTTATTTTCAAAACCAAACCAAATAGAGGGTGCGTTTTCAAAACAGTTGGTATTTTTAATGGAAATCACTTTACTGTCTTTATTTACAGGTTCTTTCTTAAAATAACAAGCCGTTTCTAACTTTCCGTCTTTTAAAAACTGATTTCCGGCCTTTTCAGACGTGTAAATCCCATAGACACAAGTGTCGTCACCTGAAAGCGAATTGGTTAATACAATAGCGCCTGCTGTGCCCTGACTAATACCTGTAGGGTCTGGTATGGCTTTTAGTATAGATGCTAAACTTGTAGTGATTTTTCCGTTTTCATCAATTAATAAAATTCGGAATACAAATTCAGAGGCACCCTCGGGTAAATCGTCAATTTTTACTAACGTTCGGTTACCCGATGAAAGTTTAATTTCTTTAGTAAACGCGCGCTCTTTATCCCAAAAACCATCCTTCTGAGCGAAAGAAATTTGAGCAATAAGAAGGAATAAGAATATTTTTTTCATGAAATAGTTTTTCTATTGTTAAGCAATTTTGATACCAAAGTCTATAAATCGATGCTTTGCCCTATTTCTAATAACATTAAATCTTTCCCTTTTTGGAAGAATTTTCGTTTGGCTTCTTCGTGATTAATTTCGATATAACCGAAAGTATCGTAATGATAACCCAATATTTTATCGCATTCTACAAAATCTGAAGCGATAATGGCATCTTCCACATCCATTGTAAAATTACTTCCGATAGGCAAAATAGCCAAATCTAATTTGGTACGAAGTGGAATCAATTTCATATCCATTGTTAAAGCTGTATCGCCTGCAATGTATATGTTTTTATGTTCGCCTTCAATTACAAAACCACCTGGTTGCCCACCATAACTTCCATCAGGAAAAGAGGAGGTATGAATCGCATTTACATATTTGACATTTCCAAACTCGAAATCCCAACTTCCGCCGTGATTCATAGGATGATAATGAAACCCTTTATTTCCATAATGCGAAGCAATTTCATAATTAGAAACAATTACAGCATCGGTTCGTTTAGCAATGGTTTCTACATCTAAAATATGGTCTTGATGTGCGTGCGTTAACAATATATAATCGGCTTCAATTTCGTCTATAGAAATATGAGATGCTTTTGCATTTCCTGTAATAAAAGGGTCTACCAAAATATGAATGTCATTTATTTGAATGCCCAAGCACGCGTGTCCGTAAAATGTTATTTTCATAGTTTTATTATTTTTTATTTAGTTGTATTTAAACACATAGGAACATAGAATTATTATTTCTGATTAGATGCTTCGCATAAAATAGTAAATCATAGTTTAATGAATAAATAACACTAAACCAATTCCTATTGACAAGAAAAAAACAAATAATGCGACTTTTTTTAAAAAAGGATCGAAATCAGATGATTTATCAACTTTATTAATTTTCTGTAAAATAGAAGCTGCAAAAAGAAAAAAAGGAAATACTAAAAGTGTATTTATTCGAATTGAAATTAAAAAAATCCATACTATAAATACAGAAAAAATCATCAAAATACTTTGGTATTTTTTAGCCCATTTCAATCCAAACTTCACCACTAACGTATTTTTATTTGCTATTCTATCATTCTCAATATCGCGCATATTATTTAAGTTTAATACAGCGGTGCTCAACATTCCTATTGCCGTGGCAGGAAGGAATAATTTAATATCAATGCTTTGCGAGTATAAGAAATTACTTCCAACAACAGCAACCAATCCGAAAAAGATAAAAACAAATACATCGCCAAAACCGCTATATCCATAAGCGTTATTTCCAACGGTGTACTTTATGGCTGCGGCAATTGATGCTATTCCTAACACCAAAAAAGTAAACGAATACACAAAATTTTCTTGTCCGAAAGCAAAATAAATTAAAGCTACAGCTAAAACAAAGGCTATAACCGAGTTGATGATAATTGCCATTTTCATTTGGGCAGAAGTAATTTCACCGGAAGCTACTAAGCGTTTTTCGCCAATTCTATTGGCATCTGTTCCTTTTATGCCATCGCCATAATCATTAGCAAAATTGGATAATATTTGAAAAGACAATGTGGTGCATAATGCCAACACAAAAATAATCCATTCAAATGTATGTTGGTAATACGCATACGCACTTCCTACCAAAATTCCAGAAATAGAAAGAGGTAACGTTCGTAAGCGCGCCGCTTGAATCCAGGGTTGTATTGTGTTTTTCATTAAACTAAGAAAACAATTATTATTGTGATTACATTCAATGCCAAACTAAAATATGGAATCAAATTATTTTTGTTTTTGAATATTGTGTAGGTATTTAGTATTGGCAAAACAATAAACAAAATTAACATAGGCAGCCAAAGAATTTCATAAAGCACACCTAAAATAGCAATCTGATATACATCAATTGTTTTGTTAAGTAACCAATACAAAAGCATTGAACTACTTAAAGTTAAAAGAAGTTTATTATTTGTGAGCACTTTTTACTTTTTACTTTTTACTTTTTACTTTTTACTTTTACCCTACACCTTTTACCCCACACCCAACTATGGAATATACTTTTTCTCAAAATTTGGTTTGCGTTTTTCTAAGAACGCATTTCTACCTTCTACGGCTTCTTCGCTCATGTAGGCCAATCGTGTAGCTTCACCAGCAAAAACTTGTTGTCCTACCATTCCGTCATCAGTTAAATTCATTGCGAATTTTAACATTCTGATAGACATTGGCGATTTACCTAATATTTCTTGTGCCCATTCGTAAGCAGTAGATTCTAATTCAGCGTGCGGAATTACAGCATTTACCATACCCATTTCGTAGGCTTCTTGTGCCGAGTAATTTCTTCCCAAAAAGAAAATCTCTCTTGCTTTTTTCTGTCCTACCATTTTGGCTAAATATGCAGAACCATAACCACCATCAAAACTGGTTACATCGGCATCCGTTTGTTTAAAAATGGCATGTTCTTTACTTGCTAAAGTTAAATCGCATACCACATGCAAACTATGTCCACCACCAACAGCCCAACCTGGAACCACAGCAATGACTGCTTTTGGCATAAAACGAATTAAACGTTGTACTTCTAAAATATTTAATCGGTGGTAACCGTCTTCGCCTACATACCCTTGTTTGCCTCTTGCTTTTTGATCGCCACCACTACAAAAACTCCAAATTCCGTCTTTTGAAGAAGGTCCTTCTGCAGATAACAAAACCACTCCAATAGAAGTATCTTCGTGGGCATCTTTAAAAGCATCTAATAATTCGGCAGTTGTTTTTGGACGGAAAGCATTTCGCACCTCTGGTCTGTTGAAGGCAATACGCGCCACACCATCACATTTTTTATACGTGATATCTTCGTATTCTTTTACGATTTTCCAATTGATAGTTGACATTTTTAATAATTTTTTATCAAAAATACTTCAAAAATACTTTAATTTGCAAAAGCAGATGACATTTTTATAAAATCGTACTTAATTAATATTTTAAGAATGGTATTTGTCCTAAAAAAACAGCAAAACAATAGATGAAATACAAATCGGACTTTAGTAAAATTAATTTCTTTATACCCCTATTTCCTGCAGTACTCGTATCGCTTATTGCTTTTTTATCTGGAGATTCTATTGAAATGGTTTTGGCACCAATTGGTATTCTAATTTTACTTTTAAGTGTATTAATTACAGTTACATTTTTCACTACCTATTACGAAATTCAAGAAAGCCTATTGATTGTTACTATGTTTTTTTACAAAACAAAAATTAAAATTTCAGAAATTAAAACCATAAAATATTCCAATTCAATAATCAAAACAAATTTTTACAAACCAGGCTTTCATCACAGAGGCATTGAGATTGTTTATCACAAATACAACGACATATTTATTTCGCCAAAAAATAGAGACCAATTTATTGAGCAGTTAATCGAACAAAATCCAACTATAGAAATCAGAAAATAATGAGAATACGCCTTTCCCTTTTATGCCTTACTTTATTCATACTATCTTGTAACAATAAATCATCCGAATTTTCAAAAAATAATGGAACGCAAGATGATAAAAGCGACTTTTTTGTAGCATTCAACGAGTTAGATCCCGCGTATTGCGAGAAACAAAAAAACGAAATTAGTTACCAGTACAATAAATTAATTAACAAAGGTGATTTTTACGGTCAGTTTTTAGTAGCCAAAAACGGGAAAATCTTATTTGAAGATTACGAAGGATTTGCCTACAAAGAGAAAGACGATAAAAACGGAAAAAACAAGCCGTTACATATTGCCTCAGTTAGTAAAGTACTGACGGCAGCGGTAATTTTAAGAATGGTTGACCAAGAGAAAATCGGATTAGACGATAAAGTAACGAAATATCTTGACGGGTTTTATCACAAAGATATTACAGTAAGAATGCTTTTAAATCACCGAAGCGGCTTGCGTCATTACGGTTATTTTATTGAACGTGATGTAAAATGGG
>JBFYPW010000108.1:0-5989 GCA_041303115.1 Flavobacterium sp. | reverse complement strand
ATGATTAGCTGTTGTGTTATTACTTAATTTCAATTACGATTTTAGTTTTCCAACCAATTCCGCCTTCTCTATTTTCAATTAAGAATTTCTCCATTTCTCTTTTACTTTTAAGTGTTTTTTTGAAATCATAGTTTTCAATTTCAAGTGTATTAAATGATTTAACTTGTTTCTTTATTTCAGATTCAGACCAAGTTCCAATTCCAAAGTCTAAAAATGCGGTGTCTTTTTCCTTTATATTAAAAACTATTGAATCTCCTTTTTTGTTTTCTATATAGTTTAAATCGTTATTTGTTATTGTTGTGTCTATTTTAAATTTTATTTTCAATTCTGAATCTGAATTGTTTATAAATTCTATTGAATGGGGTGGATCACAACTTAAGCAGAGTATAGCAATTAAAAAAAGGGCGATATTTTTATTTATATTTTTTGTCATTTCACATTATTGCTAACGTTATGAGGCCCGCTTTCAGTAGCATTGCATCAACACCAAGCCATTACAAATATAACAAAACATTCCATTCAGCAGCGGATTTTCCGGAGGAAAATCCGGAAGTCGTTATTGAAGTAAACCGCTGTTGTATACCGTTTTTATTTTAGTTTTAGTTTTAGTTTGCTGTTTTCTAATTTAAGAATTTTATATTTTTTTTCTTGCTTGAAAGGTTCATCATAGCATAATCCTTCAATTGAAATTTTGTAAATATTTTTTCCAGCTTTACTCCATTTTCCTTTTTCTAATATTGCTATAGTTCCACAATAGTATTCAAACATTCTTGTAATTTCGATATCACCATTTTTCAGGAAATTAAATTTCCAAGTTACATCATATTCACTCTCGTATGGCGTTTCACCGGTATGATATTTTTCAGGAATCTCTTTGACCAAGCTTAAATCTTTTTTTAAATCATCACATGAATATATATTTGAATAATATTCGCCGATAATTTCATCCTCCATTTTATCACTAGGAAGTGCAATAAAAATTATAATTGAAATAAGAGAAAAGTATAATTTCATTGCGAATATCGTTTAAATGGTATACAATGTTATGAGGCTTGCTTTCAGTAGCATTACACCAACACCAAGCCATTACAAATATAACAAAACATTCCATTCAGCAGCGAGTTTTTCATAGGAAAATCCAGAAGTAGCCATTGAAGCAAACCGCGGTTGTGTGTAGTTTTTATTTTTTTTCAAAGAATGATTTGACTTCTGAATAATAATCCTCTCCATATTGTTTGTAGAATTCACCATTAGGTTTTATTATTAAAAATCCGGCACAGTTTTGATGTTCTGTAAAAACATTTTCATAGAAAAAACCAGAATCCATTATGAATTTTCCCATTTGCTCATAAATTTCTCTGTTATAAGAATCATTCGTATAAACAAAAAAGTCAATTGCATTATAATTAGAACTCATTCTTGATGAAATACTAATTCTATTTTTGGTCACTTGTCTATTATCATTTTCGCTGAATCTAACATTTATACAATTTGGTGCTTTTTGATTGTAATTTATAAGAATAGATTTGTTATTAGGAATTGTAGTTTTTAATTCCTTTTCCAGCTTTTTAATCAATTCATCGTATTCGGTTCTGTTTAATGTTCCAGAGTAGGCTATTCTGCTTTCTTTGTATTTAGAATTAGGATATGTATTTACTTTTGTATGATTAAGACCTTTATTTGTCCCACAAGAGGTTATTAAAATTAAGAAAATTAAATAAGCTCCTTTTTTTAAAATTTTATTCATAGATTTTTAGTTTGGTCAAATTATGTACAACGTTTTTCGGCTTGGCGATGTGGCGGATTTTTAGCACAAAAGTTCGATAGAATTACTACTGTTGAACCTTGCAAAATGTTTAATAGAAGCACTTCAGCCGCCATATTGCCAAACCGATGTTAGCAGATGTGTTTTTATTTTTCCAGTTTTATAATTCCAGCGTAAGTTGCAATCCAAATAGAGCCATCTTTGTCTTTCGTTATTCTCTCGCAATGAATACTTGGAACGTTTGAATTTTCATTTGTATATGTTTCCCATTTTTTTGAGATTGTGTCATAACATAAAACACCAACTCCGTTTAATGTTATCCAAAGTAAATTGCTTTCTTCGTCCAAATAAAAATCATTGATTGCATTTTTACTAAACATTTTAGAATTTGGATGACTTATTTTTGTCCATTTTCCTTGTAGGTCTAAAACGTAAATTCCAGCCTCGTCAGATTTGTCATTGTATAAATCAAACCAGTAATTACCTTTTTTGTCTTCATATATTTTTGAAATGTATGCTTTTGATAAAGGAGAATTTTTATCATTTAGTAATTTTGTAACTCCGTTTTCAATAATAACGTTTCCTTCAAATGTTCCAATCCAAATTCTGTCTTTTTTATCTACGTAAACACCAAGAGTTTTGTCGGTTGGTAGATTTGAATTTTTCTTGTTAATTACTGACCAATTTTTTCCGTCAAATTTTGCTACACCATCCCAAGATGTAAACCAAACATTATTTGAATGGTCAACAAATATTTTTCGAGCCCAATTTATTGGAGAGTTTATCGAGTCGTATTTTGTCCAGTTTTTATTATCATATCTATAAACATCCCAACCAGCTACAATCCATTTGTTGTTGGTTTTGTCAACTTCTAAATCTCGTACAGATTGTGTTTCATTTTTGTTATAAGCAGGAGAAGATAGGGAAGTATTTTTTGAATTAAAATGTTCCCACTTGCCATTACTTATTTTTACAATTCCATTGTCTGTTCCAATCCAAATATTATTGTCTAAGTCATTTGCAACCGCTCTTGTCATATCCCAAGGTAGTTCTGAATTCTGTTGAGTAAATACAGTCCAATTTTTTGAAAGTTTGTTTTTGTCTGTTCCTTTTACATCAGGGCTACCAACAGATTTTGCGTTTGATTGATTTTTAAAGTCGAATACTCTTCTTTTTGCAGAAAAATTACCATTTTCAAATTCAAAAACTAATGAAACGGAGCTATTTGTTTTTTTATTTTCTGAAGTAGCAGATTCCCAATTTGATGTTGAGTTTATCGCTTTTTGTAATCCTAATTTTTTTGATGAAATATTTGTTTGATTTACGGAACTCAATAAACAGGCTTTTCCATTTTCGTCAATTAGAATTTGTACTTCAATGGTTCCTTTTATTTTGTTCAAGCTCTTTTTGTCAAATTTATTTAACAATTCACTCATTAAAGATTTTGGTGGTTCAGCTTTTGTATCGCCACAATCAAGACAAAAACTTGTTAAACTACAATCTTTATATTTTTCTGGATATAGATTTTGAGAGTAACTTAATGTCAAACTAAAAAGTGTCAATAATAATAGTATAGTTCTTTTCATTTTTCTGGTTTTCTAAAATATCTGCTAACGTTAGGCCGCTTGTGGCAGTTGCGTAAATTTAGTACAAAAGATTCCAAGTACAAAACTCCTCATAGAATTTTCGGAGAAAATTCCGAAGTAACCCAAGCCTAGCAATTGCCACAAACGGTGGTTAGCTGACGTTTATATTTTTAAGTTCACTATTTATTATATCATTTAGTTCGGTTTTAGTCATTTTTATAACTTCAATGTTTTGAGAAATCACTTCTAAAGTTACATCTTTAAAACGTAAAATATAATGATTGTAATTTGAATAATGTTTATCTAAATGTCTTAGATGACTTCTATTATTTATCATCAATTCTTTTATCCATTCAGAATTACTAACTATAGAAATTCCATAAATTTCAACACCAGAAATATTTGAAGTTAAACCAGCTTCATCATTTGGATAACCATATTTATAAATTTTAAAATTAAATTTTAAAGCTTCTAGAATTCCATTATTTTCTTCTAAAAAAAGATATAAGTCACTTTGGGTTGAAACAATGAAATTTTCATACATGAATTTATATTCTTTTTCAAGAATTATTTTTTCAGCATATTGCTTTAAAGGTTCAATAGTTTCAATGTGCTGTTCTGAAATTTTATTACTATTTTCTAAATCTATTATTTTATTAGTTTGACCAAATATTTTCTGTAATATTTTTTTCATTAGTAACGGTTTTTAATAAATGACAGCTAACGTTTTGCCGCTTTGCGAAGGCGGGGATTTTCGGCACAAAACTTCATTAGATGCACAAAGCTTGAATATAGCACTTCACTGTCATAGAAGCACGAAACCCCCGCTTTTGCAAAACGGCTGTTATATGCCGCTTTTCTTTGTCCACCTGTATTTGCTTCCATATTCTTTGTCGTCAGTAACAATTTCATACTTAATTTTTTCTCTGTCGTTAACCAAATAATATTGGATTAAGTCAGAATATTGACTGTTTGAATAAAATTTAAGTTCATTTTTTTCTGTCCAAGTTCCGTTAAGCACATAATCAGATTGCATATCGGCAATTAAATAGTTTCCATATTTTGGTATTTGTCCGCCAACTGGAATTACAGAAATGTGAATGAAATTCAAATTACTTCTGTCTTTCAAGTAGCGATATGCAACGAGTTCAAATTGTCCATTTGGTGAAATTTCTCGGTGTTCTATTTCTAAATGGTTTTCTTTGTCAATATAGTCCAAAGCTGAAACTTTGATTTTTACACCATTAATTTCTTTGTCAGTTAGGGTAATTTTTTCTCCTGTCCGCAAAGAAGGTAAAATGTCAAATTGTGCAGATATAGTTTGATTGTCTAACCACTTTAATCTTGTCAAAGTGTTTGGAAGAGAAAAGTCACGTAAGTTTTTTGTTGTGTCAGAAAGTTTGAGAATTGCTGTACCTGATTGTCCATACCCAAATGCTCCGAGGTCTAAACTATAATTTATTAAAAGCATAGAACTGTCTGGCGAAAACTCTCTGTAATTTTCCACATAGTCTTGGTCAATCATTAATACATCTTCTTTCCTGTCGTAAGGGTTACAAGAGGATAGAATTACCAATGTCAATATGTAAATTGTCTTTCTCACGGTGTCGTTTTAAAGTGGCATATAACGTTATGAGGCTTGCTCTCAGTGGCGTTGAACCAACACCAAGCCATTACAAATATAACAAAACATTCCATTCAGCAGCGGATTTTCCGTAGGAAAATCCGGAAGTAGCCATTGAAGCAAACCGCTGTTACCTGCTGGCATTTTTAGTTTGGCGTTATTATTGTCGTTTGAATAAACCCACTCTTTGAATTTAAGTCAAGGGCGAAGTTGTCAAGTTCAATATTCATTCCCATTTCTGTGTTGATTTGATATTTGAGATAATATTTGTTTGAAACATCATAAAGCAATTTTCCATTACCATTTCCAGTCGCTTTGATAGTGTATTTTGTAATGGTTGATTTCATAGTGTAAACTTGTGATACGTCAAAGTCGGCAATACCATTTGTTATACTTAATAATTTATAGGTTGTCGTAATTGCCATTTCAATTGTCACGCCAGCTATAGGAATTGAAAGAGGGGATTCTCTAGAAAAACTTTCACCTATTTTAACTTTTTTCTCAGGAAAAGATAGCTGTGAAAAAGTGCTTTTCATTGCTTGAAGTAACGTTTTTTTAAACTCATCGTCAAGTCCACTTGAAACAATTGAATCAAGTGTCGGCATATTACCAATTGAACCGTGTCCATAAATAAGTGTTCCATCTGGAATCTCTTTTTTCCCGTCACTACTTGTTGTCTTAACATACTCAATAGTTAAAGGAAAAGTTCTGCTGTCAGTAAGTTTTCCTGTCTTGAAAATAGATTCTATTTTAGATGTCTTATCTGTTATGGTCGGATTTTGAACTCCATTGTCTTTTAGTTTTTGGAGGAATTCTTCAGAACCCGAATATTTCATTTCAGAATGAGATGTCTGCTCAATTGTCTGACTATATTTTGTTTCAGGTTTGTATTGAACTTTGAATATAAGTTCGTTATTTGTTTGACTGTAACAAATAAAATGTGTCAGTGTTAAAAGTAGTAAAATTAATTTTCTCATCAATTTGTCTTTTGGTAATATGCTTGCAGGTAACGTT
>JBFYPW010000107.1:0-6227 GCA_041303115.1 Flavobacterium sp. | reverse complement strand
ATGCGAACTTTCTTTAACGAAAGTGGTTACATGGAAGTTGAAACACCAATTTTGCAATCCATTCCTGGGGGTGCTGCTGCGCGTCCGTTTATGACGCATCACAATAGTTTAGACATTCCATTATACATGCGAATTGCTAACGAATTATACTTAAAAAGATTAATTGTTGGTGGTTTTGATGGTGTGTACGAATTTTCTAAAAACTTCCGTAACGAAGGAATGGACCGAACACACAATCCAGAATTTACGGCAATGGAAATATATGTAGCCTACAAAGATTACAATTGGATGATGGAATTTACCGAAAACCTTTTGGAATATTGTGCCACAAAAGTAAATGATACTCCAGAAACTACTTTTGGCGAACATAAAATTAGCTTTAAAGCGCCTTATGCAAGAGTCACCATGACGCAATCCATAATTGATTTTACTGGTTTTGATATTTCTGGTAAAACAGAAGCTGAATTGTTTGAAGCAGCAAAAGGCATGGGAATTGACGTAAATGAAACCATGGGTAAAGGAAAATTAATTGATGAAATTTTTGGTGCAAAATGCGAAGGAAATTACATTCAACCGACTTTCATTACAGATTATCCGAAAGAAATGTCGCCTTTATGTAAACAACACCGTGATAATCCAGATTTAACGGAGCGTTTTGAATTAATGGTTTGCGGAAAAGAAATTGCCAATGCCTATTCGGAATTAAACGATCCAATTGATCAAAGAGAACGTTTTGAAGCACAAATGGCTTTAGCAGAAAAAGGTGACGATGAAGCCAACGGAATTATTGATGAAGACTTTTTACGTGCTTTAGAATACGGAATGCCTCCAACTTCTGGTTTAGGAATTGGAATGGACCGATTAATTATGTTTTTAACAAATAATGCCTCTATTCAAGAAGTGTTATTTTTCCCACAAATGCGTCCGGAGAAAAAAGTAACTTATGAATTAACCGAAGACGAAAAATTTATTGTTAGTTTATTAGAAAAAGAAAACAACCAACCTATCGGAACCTTAAAAGAAAATGCAGCGTTAAGCGGTAAAAAATGGGATGCTGCAATGAAAGGTTTAGCCAAACACGGCTTAACTAAAGTAGTAGTTGAAGGAGAAAATAAAGTAGTGGTTTTAGGATAAATTTATACAAAGTAACGCAAAAAAAATACAGAGAATCACAAAATTTTAAATACAAAAAACCTCGAAACTATATAATTTCGAGGTTTTTTTGCATCTTGGAATTTGGGATTTCTATTTTAGAATTTAATTTATTGGAATTTCTACCTAAAATCTCAAACCAAACATAAATCCTTGTCCGAAGTTATTCCCTTGAAAACTTCTAACATAATCTACACGGAAAATTTTAAGTTTTCCAAATCCAATTCGGTCTAAACCAACGGTAATTTCTTGATAGGGTCTGTTATTTGGAGTAGCTAATTGATGAAATCCGCCAACTAAATTCCAACCTAATTTATTTAATAATGGAATCTTATTCATAAAATAGCCATTGTCGTTATAATTTACATGCAATTCAAAATATTGATTATTAGTAGATTGCGAATAATAAGGCAATAAATTAAAGCTTGAATTGTATTTTCCATCAATTCGAACATGTGTTTGATTTCCGTTAAAATGTTTATAATCTACAAATGAAATGTTGTCGGCATTAAAAAACATTCCTGCTTTCAGATTTAATTCTAAATCACCTTTATTGGCTAATGTTTTATTGTAATTTAATCGAGCTTCTAAAAAGTCATATTCATACGCCTTTGAAGTGGCTAAAAATGTTTTTGTATAAGTAAATCCAAGTGTTGGATATTTTCCTTCATTCATATTCATTTTTCCGTCTGGTCTGGTAATGTATTTTTGACCGAAAACAATTCGAGAACTCAAACTAAACTTAGTGATATGGTGTTCATTAAACGCTGGAAACGCATCAGAATTTGGCAGTAACGGATTATTTGAACTGTATACATCATCTGTTTTGATTATGGCAAAATCTGTAGAATTAAATACTGGTTTTCTGTTTTCGTAGGAAATATTTGCATTTAAAAACAAACCATTTACTACTTCCCTACCAGTTCCTATTTCAATAAATTCTTTTTCGTATAATTTCATAAAATTATTTTTAAAAAACAATGAACTTACTGAGTTTTCTATTCCAGAAATAGGTTCTGAACTATTAAATTGATTGACTTTGTTCCCACCAGAAAGTCGAAAATAAGCATCATTTGTATTGTTGAATTTATGATAAAAAGATGCCGTTGGTCTGATGCGTTTATCTGAAAATCCGTATTGAAAATCTGAATTAATTACAGTTCGCTTTTGCTTTTCTTCGTTATAAGTTGAATACGAAAACCCAGAACCTATATGATAACCTTGTACCGTATTGAAATTAAAAGAAGATAAATTAAATAATCCTTGATAATTGAATCTTTTATTTTTAAAACTATTTTTAAATGTATAACCGGTAATCAACCTACTTACCTTAAATTTATTGGAAACCGCATCAACAGAATCCATATACACTTGAGAATTTCGGATTTTATAAACACTATCTTTTTTTACATAATTTGTAGTTTCTTCTTCCGTTAAAGGCACTGGACGATTTTCTAACCAATAAGAATCTTCTTTTTTATTTGATTTTTCGGCAAACGTAACTACCTCACTACCAAATGTTTTCTTTTCAAAATTAGAAACAAAATTATAATTACTAAACACATGCGTAAATTTTCCATTGAATTTCATCATAAACACACCTGCCTTAAAATCAAATGATTGTAAGCTTTTTACCCACATTTTAGAATCTGGATTATAATTAAAATTCTGCACTAACTTAAACGATTCTAAAAACTCTTGCTGTGCTCTATATCCCTTAATATCTAAATCGGCTGCATAAATGGCATACGTATCGTCAATAATATAAATATAACCTTCAAAAACGGGTTCTTTATCGCGCTTTGGAGTAACTTTTATTTTGTACACATAATTATTATAACTATCAGTAAATGAGTCTTTTATTTTGTATTTATAATACGTAAAAGCATTTGAAGCTATAGGAGATATCATTGGAATATTAAAATCAACGGTATTTTGATATAAATCATAATTGGTACCAATTGCCGTATTAAAACTAAATCCATTGTCGTTTCCGGCCACTTTACTAGCTATAATTTCTTCTTTTAAATTATTTGGTTTTTCAAACTTAATTTTAGAAACGGTTTCCGATTGATAAATAATTCCAGCACCTGTAGAATCTACATTTCCATCTAAATCACCAATTTCAATACCCATGAATTTCTTAGGGATATCTTTAACTCTAAAAATTCCCCTTGAGTAAAAATCAGCTTCAAATTTATCCGTTTTTTCAGTATTTTTTTTACGATTGGCTATTGCATTTTTGATGATACCATTAGCGGGATTTTCGCCACTTTTAACAACTACTTCCTCAATAGAATATTGCTCATCTGTTAGTGTAGCATTAATTACTACTGGAAATGAATTAATTTCTTGGGTTATGGTTTTGGTTTTGTATCCTAAAATCTTAAAAACCAAGGTGTATTTACCTGTTTTTTTGATGTTTAATTCGTACTCCCCGTTTTCATTTGTGGAAGTTCCAACGTAGGTTTTTTCAATAGTTACACTTGCATAAGGCAACGCGTTTCCTTTTGAATCAGTGACTTTTCCTTTTATTTGTGCTATTGAAAAACAAGAAAAAAGTATTAGTAAGATTGAGGTTTGGGGCTTCATAATAATTTATTTTACTTGTTCAACAGAGCCAGAAGTGCTCTCGTTTATTTTTACTTTATCTAATTTTCCATAATATTTTATGGAAGCACTTGTAGAAGCAGTGGCATCTAATCCTTTTAAGGCTAAAACTTGTATATCAGAAGAAGTACTTGCTGAAACTTGCGCCATATTTGAAATTAACTCTTTTGCATCGCAATCTGCTGAACTCGAAGCGTCAATAGCCAAATTATCTGTTTTTCCTTTTAGTGATACGCTTGAACTACTGCTTAAATTAACAGCTATATCATCTGTAGCCATATTTAAAGCTACATTTGAACTGGAAGATGCATCAATAAAAATGGAATTACAAGTTACAGTTCCAGTAAAATCAGCACTTGAAGAAGTATTAATTTTTAATAAACTTACATTTAAATTATTTTTGATTGAAAACGTAGCCGAAGAACTTACTGTAACGCTTCCAATACCCGGATTTGAAACGGTTACAAGTAATTTACTAGTATCCATTTTTTTATAGTAGTTGGTGTTTTCAATAAAGATTTTTAAAATATTATTTTTAGTTTCCACTTTCAAAAATTTCATTAAATCTTTTTCCCAAGTCACCTCAACATTTTGTACAGGCCCTTGAGTATAGACTACATTAATGCCTGATGAAACTTTAATAGCTGTAAAATTTCCTACACCTCTGGTTTCTTTAACTTGTCCGAATGAAGCTGAAAACATTGCGAAAAATGCAAGAATAAATACTGTAATTTTTTTCATTTTTTTAATAGATTTAGTATGTAAAAGTAAAGACGATTTTATTTATTAAAAAGTTGCATCAATTACAAAAAACTTTGAATGGCTAACGCATAACTTTTTAAACCAAAACCAATAATTACGCCTTTTGCATTTGGTGAAATGTATGATTGATGACGAAATGTTTCTCTGGAAAACGTATTTGAAATATGCACTTCAATTACTGGTGCTGTAATGGCTTTTACACAATCTGAAATGGCTACTGAAGTATGTGTATAGGCGCCAGCATTTAATAGTATTCCATCGTATGAAAAACCAACTTCTTGCAATTTATTGATAATTTCGCCTTCTACATTAGACTGAAAATAATCCAATTTAACCATAGGAAACTGTAATTTCAATTCGTCAAAATAGGAATCAAAATTTTGATTGCCGTAAATCTCTGGTTCACGTTGTCCTAATAAATTTAAATTAGGGCCATTTAAAATTAATAATTGCATTATTTACCGTCTTTGTCAACCACAATTCTATTTTCTCTATTGGCCAATTCCCAAGCTAATGTAAATGCTAATTTAACTCGCATGGCTAATAAATCGTACTCAATTTTATCTGCAGTATCATTTGGTCCGTGATAATCTTCATGTACACCATTAAAAAAGAAAATAGAAGGAATACCTTTTTTAGCAAAATTGTAATGATCAGAGCGAAAATAAAATCTATTTGGGTCATTTCTTGCATTAAAAGTATAATCTAAATTTAAACCAACATATTTTGTATTCATCTCTTCGTTAATGGTATGCAATTCAGAACTTAAACGGTCTGAACCAATAACATACACATATTTTCCATTTTCTTTGTGATTACCTAGTGTATCTCTACGTCCCACCATATCAATATTAATGTCTGCTATCGTGTTTTTTATCGGAAATAAAGGGTTTTCGGAATAATATCTAGAGCCATGTAAACCGTGCTCTTCACCCGTAACATGTAAAAATAAAATTGAACGTTTTGGAGAAAAACCGTCTTTTTTTGCTTCCGAAAATGCTTTTGCAATTTCAACTAAAGAAACCGTTCCTGAACCATCATCATCTGCACCGTTAAAAACTTCACCATTTTTCATACCTACATGGTCATAATGTGCGGAAATAACAAGTACTTCTTCTGGTTTTTCAGAACCAGGAATAAAAGCCCAAATGTTTTCTGAATCACCTAATTTTGGAGCAAAACCTTTTTTCATGAATTCTGCAGGCACTTTTTGATAATAATCAGTTGAACCTGGAGGATTTTTGATACCTAACGCTTTATATTGCTCAATAAGATACAATCCTGCTTTTTTCTGTCCTGGTTCTCCAGTATTTCTGCCTTCCATTTCGTCAGAAGCGATTACATGAAGGTTTTTTGACAAACTGGCTTCGTTAATTGTATTCATGTATTTTGTAACATCTGCAACTTTTTTTGGAGAATTGGCTACAAGAACTTTTTTTGGAGAACAACTTAGCAAAAATGCTACTGATGTAACTAGTACTACTAATTTTTTCATTTGAATTGGTTTTAAACAATACAAATCTAAATTAAAAAAGTTTGATACCAATAAATTTTATAAGAATTTTAAGAAGAGAAGTAAAAAATGGCAAGCGACCTACATCGCACCGCTACAACCACATACCTTTGCTGCGTTCCCACCCTGGAGGATTTTGAGGGAGCTGGTCGTGTAGGACTTGCCGGTGCAAATATACAATCTTTTATTA
>JBFYPW010000106.1:0-6256 GCA_041303115.1 Flavobacterium sp. | reverse complement strand
ACAAAAGCAATAATTAAAGTTATGTATCCACCTTCTCCAAATTTATGCATACAAGCATATAAAAAGGCCAATTCAATAATTAAATACGTGATTACAATTACCCAAATAAAGGTTCTATTATATCTCTTAATTATCATATAAAAATTCAGCAATGTAGTTGTCATTAACATCGTTAATACAATTGCCAAACCATATGCAGCTTCCATTGCAGCTGCTTTTTCAAAGTAAAGTACAATAAAAATACAACCTGCCCAAAGTAACCAATTTAAAGAAGGAATATATAATTGTCCTCGCAATTCTGTTGGATATTTAATTTTAACTTTTGGCCAAAAATTCAAACGAATGGCTTCATTAATTAAGGTAAATGAACCACTAATTAATGCTTGTGACGCTACAATTGCGGCTAAAGTTGCAATGGCAATTCCGAAAGGTAAAAACCACTCTGGCATCACGCCGTAAAAAGGGTTTGTAATTCCAGCTTGTGCTAAAGTTTGACCATCATGCTGAATTAACCAAGCACCTTGACCTAAATAATTTAAAATTAAAGTTGCTTTTACAAAAATCCAGCTAATTCTAATATTGTCTTTTCCACAATGTCCTAAATCAGAATACAAGGCCTCTGCTCCTGTTGTACATAAAAATACAGCGCCTAAATATAAATAACCACCATGAACAGAAAGAAGTTTATAAGCATAATATGGGTTTAAAGCAGAAAGAATATCAACGTTATTAATCGTTTGAATTAAACCTAAACCACCTAGCATGGCAAACCAAACAAACATTACAGGTCCAAAAAACTTTCCAATAAATTTAGTTCCAAACTGTTGAATAGCAAATAATAACGTCAGAATTATTATTACAATGTACATTATATATTTTTCTTCAAAACTTGGGTACATTGTTTTTACACCTTCTATAGCTGATGAAACAGAAATAGGTGGTGTAATTATACCATCGGCCAATAACGTACATCCACCAATTATGGCTGGAAACAATAACCATTTAATTTTAGCTTTTCTAATTAAAGCATATAAAGAAAAGATTCCGCCTTCACCATTATTATCCGCTCGAAGTGTAAGAATAACGTATTTAATTGTGGTTTGAAGTGTTAATGTCCAAAAAATACATGAAATGGCTCCTTTTATGATATCTGAATCTATAGGATTTTTTCCAATAATTGCATTAAGAACATACAAAGGAGAAGTTCCAATATCTCCATAAATAATACCTAGCGTAACTAGTAAACCGGCTGCAGAAAGTTTGTGCAAGCCATGATGACCTTTTTCCATTTTCAATTTTATAAAACGAAATACAAAATTACAAAAACAATATGTTTCAAATTGAATTTTATAGAAAAATATTTTACTAATAAATTCGGTATGAAGTACAAAAATTACTTTTAAATTCTAATCAAATACTTATCTTTGCAATCTTATTAAAATTTTGAAACATGCGTATTTCTTATAATTGGCTAAAACAATTTATTAAAATAGACTGGAAATCAGATGAAACAGCTGCTTTACTTACCGATTTAGGTTTGGAAGTTGAAGTTGTTGAAGCTTTTGAAAGTGTTACTGGTGGACTAAAAGGTATTGTTGTAGGGCATGTTTTAACATGTGAAAAACATCCTGATGCTGATAAATTAAAAATTACAACAGTAGATTTAGGTGATGGAAACGAACCTGTACAAATAGTTTGTGGTGCCAACAATGTTGCCGCTGGACAAAAAGTTCCTGTAGCTACAATTGGAACAAAATTATATGACAAAGACGGAAATGCTTTTGAAATAAAGAAAGGAAAAATTAGAGGGCAAGAAAGCCACGGAATGATTTGTGCCGAAGACGAAATTGGTTTAGGAACTAGTCATGATGGAATTATGGTTTTATCTGATGATTTAAAACCAGGAATGCCTGCAAGTAAAGTTTTTAACATCGAAGTTGATGAAGTTTTTGAAATTGGTTTAACTCCAAATCGTGCGGATGCCATGAGTCACATGGGAGTTGCCCGTGATTTAAAAGCAGGATTATTACAATCAAACGTAACTACTGAATTTATTACACCTTCTGTAAGTAAATTTAAAGTCGATAAAAGAACTTTAAAAATAGATGTTAAAGTTGAAGATGCTAAATTAGCACCTCGATATGCTGGTGTTACTATTTCTGGAATTACTGTAAAACCATCGCCAAGTTGGTTACAAAACCGACTAAAAGCAATTGGACTTACTCCAAAAAACAATATTGTTGACGTTACAAATTACGTATTACACGAATTAGGACAACCTTTACATGCTTTTGATGCGAATAAAATAAGTGGAAATAAAATAATTGTAAAAACAGTTGCTGCAGGTACAAAATTTACAACTTTAGATTGTATAGAACGTGCTTTACACGAAGAAGATTTAATGATTTGTGACGAATCTGGGCCTATTTGTATGGCAGGAGTATTTGGTGGTGCAAATTCTGGAGTAACGGAAACTACTACTAATATTTTCTTAGAAAGTGCTTATTTTAATCCAGTTTCTATTAGAAAAACCGCAAAGCGTCATACTTTATCAACAGATGCTTCATTTCGATTTGAAAGAGGAATTGATCCACAAATAACAGACTATGCTTTAAAACGTGCTGCTTTGTTAATCCAAGAAGTTGCAGGTGGCGAAATTACTTCAGATTTAATTGACATTTATCCAAAAAAGATAGAAGATTTTAATGTTTTTCTATCTTTTGAAAAAGTAAATAAATTGATTGGAGAAGAACTTAAAAAAGAAACGATTAAAAATATTTTAGCATCATTAGATATCAAAATCAATAGTATTTCTGATGCTGGGTTGGGATTAAATATTCCTCCGTACCGAGTAGATGTTCAGAGAGAAGTAGATGTTATTGAAGAAATTTTAAGAGTTTACGGGTATAACAATATTAAAATTCCTAATAAAATTAACGCATCGGTTTCAAATTCTTCAAGAACAGAAGAATTTAAAGTGCAAAATATAATCGCTAATCAATTGTGTTCATTAGGATTTAATGAAATGATGGCCAATTCGTTAACTACTTCAAATTACGTAGCGTATTCTGAACAAATACTTTCAAACGAAACGGTTACGATGTTAAATCCACTAAGTAATGATTTATCTGTAATGCGTCAATCGATGTTGTTTTCAGCTTTAGAAGCAGTTTCATATAATATAAATAGAAGAAATTCAGATTTAAAATTATTTGAATTTGGAAAAACATATCATTCCATTGAAGGAAATTACACAGAAAAAAAGCATTTAACAATAACTATGTCAGGTAATGCTTCATCTGAAAGTTGGAATTTAGCTCAAAAACCTACAGATTTCTTTTTATTCAAAGGATATATTACAGCTGTTTTATCTAAGTTAAACATCGATACTAAAGTAAAAACAGTTCCAGTATCACAAGATGTTTTTGCTGAAGGAATCGGTTTTGCTATTGGAAATGAAGTTATTGTCGAATTCGGAACCATTAAAAAATCAGTTTTAAAACAATTTGACATTAAACAAGAGGTGTTTTATGGAGATTTAAATTGGGATGCTATTCAAAAGTATGTTTCAAATAAAATAAAAGTAGTTGATATTCCTAAATTCCCAGAAGTAAGAAGAGATTTAGCTTTATTAGTAAGTCAATCGGTAACTTTTGAAGAGTTATATGTAGTGGCAAAACAAACGGAAAAATCGTTATTAAAAAACATTAACTTATTTGATGTGTACGAAGGAAAAAACCTTCCAGAAGGAAAAAAATCGTATGCTTTGAGTTTTGTTCTTCAAGATACTTCAAACACATTAACAGATGTTCAGATTGATAAAATCATGAATAAATTACAAAGCAATTTCGAAACAAAATTCGAAGCGGTTTTAAGATAAAATTTATTTGTCTTTCTGAACTTGTTTCAGAATCTAAACATTTGAAAATTTGAAACAAGTTCAGATTGACAACTTTATGTTTTATAATTAATTTTGTGAAGCTCTGCACTTCTCTGAGAATCTCTGCGTAATTTCTATTTTAAAAAACCTGCCGCTTTTATTTCTTTATGAATTTGAAGAATATTTTCTGGTATTTCTGCCTCTAAAATCCAGTTGATATCTAAATTGTTATAGTTTGCCGTTTTTAAAAGCATCTTGTCCTTAGAAATATTGACTCCTAGCCTATTCAAATTTTCTTTAAAATCCAAAAGAAAATCTTCGTGAAGTGCCTGAATTAAAAGTAATATTTTAAAAGTTCGAACAATTACATAATTATAAAATTTAGTTGATTTTTGTGGCTTTGAATGCGTCAAAGAAAAATCATTTTGCTCTATAACTTCATTTAGCATTTGTAAATTCAAGCTAATTTCTCCAAACTTATCTTTTGTAATTTTCACATGATGCGAAATTTTTCCGCTGATGTTACGCATTTCAATTGCGATATAATCTAATGAATGAAAATTTTCAGAAAAACGATGAATTTGTTTAGAAATATTTATTTCCATTATCCTACGTTTGTCTTCTATAGAATCGGTGTCTACTAATTCAAAATATAATTTTTCTGCTAAATCCAAATCTCTTCGTAACAATCTTAAAATAAGTTTGTCTTTCTCTTTTTCTGGCAATTCTTGAAGTGCTTTTTTGAACTGGATATCTTTAAACATATTTATTTTTCTTGTATTGGCTAAATTACATAAAAAAATCCCAACCATCTCTGATTGGGATTTAATATGTTTAAGAATTTAAAAATTAGTTTCCTCCTTTTTCCATTCTTGCTTTTAATTCCATTAACGCATCAATATCTCCTAAAGTAGATTTTTCAGCATTGTTTGAAGATGAAGCTACATTATTATTGCTAGATTCGTTTGAAGCAGATTTGAAGTTTTTCTCTTCTTCTTCTCTGAAAGTAGCAGTATGTGAAGCAACAATTCTTTTGAATTCTTTGTTAAATTCTATAACTTTAAATTCAATTGAATCCCCTTTTTTCAATTTTTTACCATCTTCTTTTTCTAAATGACGAGTTGGAACAAATCCTTGTACGTCTTCAGAAAATTCTACAGTAGCACCTTTGTCAACAATTTCAGAAACAGTACCTGTGTGAACTGTACCTACTGCATAAGCAGCTTCATGTTTGTCCCAAGGATTATCTAAAGTTTGTTTGTGACCTAAAGATAATTTACGAGCTTCAACATCTAATTCTAAAACTACAACATCTAATTTGTCACCAACATTAACAAATTCTGATGGATGTTTGATTTTTTTAGTCCAAGATAAATCAGAAATGTAAACTAAACCATCAATTCCTTCTTCTAATTCTACGAAAATTCCGAAGTTAGTAAAGTTTCTTACAATTCCTGTATGTTTAGAACCTACTGGGTATTTCTCAGTAATTCCAGTCCATGGATCTTGTGTCATTTGTTTAATACCTAATGACATTTTTCTATCATCTCTATCTAAAGTTAAGATAACTGCATCTACAGTATCACCCACTTTAACGAAATCTTGAGCAGAACGTAAATGTGTAGACCAAGACATTTCAGAAACGTGAATTAATCCTTCAACTCCTTCAGCTACTTCAATGAAAGCACCATAATCAGCTAAAACAACTACTTTACCTTTTACTTTATCACCAACATTTAATTCAGCTGATAAAGCATCCCATGGATGAGCGTTTAATTGTTTTAAACCTAATTGAATTCTTGTTTTCTCATCATCGAAATCTAAAATTACAACATTTAATTTTTGATCTAATTCTAATACTTCGCTTGGATGATTGATACGAGACCATGATAAGTCTGTAATATGGATTAATCCATCTACACCACCTAAGTCAATGAACACACCATAAGAAGTAATGTTTTTAACAACACCTTCTAATACTTGTCCTTTTTCTAATTGACCGATGATTTCTTTTTTCTGAACTTCGATATCTGCTTCGATAAGCGCTTTATGAGAAACTACTACGTTTTTAAATTCGTGATTAATTTTCACCACTTTAAATTCCATAGTTTTGTTTACGTATTGATCGTAATCACGGATTGGTTTCACATCAATTTGAGAACCTGGTAAGAAAGCTTCAATACCAAATACGTCAACAATCATTCCACCTTTAGTTCTACATTTAACAAAACCGTTAACAATTTCTCCAGTTTCGTTAGCAGAAATAACTCTATCCCATGCTTTGATTGTTCTTGCTTTTTTGTGAGATAATACTAATTGACCTGTTTTATCCTCACGGATATCAATTAATACTTCTACTTTGTCACCCACTTTTAA
>JBFYPW010000105.1:0-6332 GCA_041303115.1 Flavobacterium sp. | reverse complement strand
TATTTTCTATTTATTTTGTTTTTCAGAGTATAAAAAGTAAGCAATAACGCAAAAACCATTGAAGATAAACCATATACACCAGTTGCAGAACCTACTAAATCGGCTGCATTATTGTATACTTTATCTTTGGTTTGATATTCTTGTTCTTTCAATGAATCAAGAAAAATAACTTCTTCATTACTGTTTTTTAGAACCGCTCCTTTATCATCCAATTTTGCAAATTCTTTTACATCTGGTTTTGGAGAATGAAAAACATGTTCTGTTAGTGCTGGTGTGGACAAACTCCACATGGTAAAAAATGCAAACCAACTAAAAAACTGAATTAACCCCAATTTTTTCATTGTAGAAGGCATTTCTTTCAAGCTAATTACTAAATCTGGAATAAAACGAGCTTCTTTTTTTTCGGCATGAAATTGATTTAAATCTTCCGGCGGATTTTCTTTTGTAGTAAATATGGTGTATAAAATACTTGCGAAAAACACAAATGCGCCAACAGAAAAAGCTACAATAACTGATTGTGGAATAACTCCTGCCGCGGCTTCATTAGTTACACCTAATTTATTTACCAACCAAGGCAAATTACTAGCAATCCAAGTTCCAATTCCGATGATTAACGTTTGAATCACAAATCCATTTGAACGTTGAGATTCAGGTAGCTTATCGGCTACTAAAGCACGGAAAGGTTCCATACTAATATTAATTGAAGAATCTAAAACCCATAGTAAACCTGCTGCGATCCATAATGCAGGAGAATGTGGCATGAAAAATAGAGTAATAGAAGCTAAAATAGCTCCAATAAGAAAAAATGGTTTTCTTCTTCCGAATTTTGGACTCCAAGTATTGTCAGATAGATATCCAACAATTGGTTGCACCAACAAACCAGTTAAAGGTGCAGCAACCCATAGACCAGGAATGTCGTCTACTTCAGCACCAAGGGTTTGAAAAATTCTTGACATGAAGCCTCCTTGTAAGGCAAAACCAAACTGTATCCCTAAGAATCCAAAACTCATGTTCCAAATTTCCCAGAAACGTAACTTACGCTTTTCCATTTATCGTAATTAGTTGTTAATACTACGATAAGCGTTTTTTATGTGCTTATCAAAACTATACTTAATTTTTGAAGTGAAATATAAGCTTTGATAGACACAAATTAAAGCAAATTATTTTAAATAATCTAAAATTTGTGCATCAAAAAAATGGAAAATACTTTAATAATAAATTTTAACTACTTGTTTTTCAGCTTATTATTAAAACTATTACGTTGTCGTAGATTCTCTAAAAATTAATTCGGTTTCAATAATTTCTGTTGTGTATTGTTCGTCATCTTCTTCTTTTTCAAGACGTTCAATTAGCATTTTTGCCGCTTTTTGTCCCATTTTAATTCCGTTCTGACTCACCGTAGTAATTGTTGGAGTTGAAAATTGAGAAATAATTCCATCAGTAAAACCTATAACCGCAATATCATCTGGCACTTTTTTACCAATTTTATTAATTGCTTTAATGGCGGTTACTGCAAATAATTCATTCACTGCAAAAACAGCATCTATAGCGTTATTTGTTATTAATTCGATAATTTGCTCTTGACAATGGTCGATGTCTTCTACTTTAATGATTAAATTTTCATCAAGTTTAATGTCGTAATCTGACAATGCTTTTAAATAGCCTTCTGTACGAAGTTTTCCTACACTTACATAGTCTACAGTAGTTATTAGGGCAATGTTTTTATATTTATTTGTGATGAAAAATTCAGTAGCATTATAAGCCGCCAATTGATCGTCAATAATTACTTTATCGCAAAAAACATCGTTTGTAACACGATCAAAAAGCACCACTGGCATCCCTTGGTTTATGACTTCTTCTAAATGGTGAAAATCTTTTTTTAGTTGTGTTTCTTTGGAAAGCGACATAATGAAACCATCTGTACTTCCGCTGGCTAACATTTCGAGATTAATCACTTCTTTATCAAAAGATTCGTCCGAAAGCGTCACGATAACATTATAGCCAAATTCATTCGCCACATGTTCTATTCCGCTAATTACGGTAGCAAAGAAATGATGCACTATTTCCGGAATAATAATTCCTATAGTTTTTGTTTTCTTATTTTTTAAACTTAATGCAATGTTATTTGGTTTATAATTATACAACTTTGCAAACGCTTTGACTTTCTGTCTTGTTTCTTCACTAATTTCATGACTGTCTCGTAATGATTTTGAGACGGTTGAAATAGAAATATCAAGCTCTTTTGCAATTTGCTTTAAGGTTACTTTTCTTCTCATTATAATTTTGAATTAAATTCGATTATCGGTCACAAGATACTTCTTTTATTTTAAGTAGAAAAGTGGCTGCTTTTTTTTGAAATTACGAATGTGGAATTTTTATGCGAAATAAATTATTTATCCTATTCATTTTCAGCAAAAAAGATGCATAAATAATAAAGTTTTCAACACGAAAACGTTTTCGTTGCGTAATAATTTTCAATAGATTTTGATTAATGAAAATTTTACATAAATTTAACCTTTGAAGTGAATATATAAGCAAAAAACTGACTATTAATTTAAACAAAATGTATGAAAACAATGCTAAAAAAATTACTGTTTTTTATGCTCGTTTTACCATTAAGTGTTTTGGCTCAAAACACCTTAACTGGTAAAGTAACAGACGCATCTAGCAACCAAGCTATGTCTGGCGTTTCAGTAGCAATTACTGGAACAACAAATGGAACATTTACAAATTCTGATGGTACATTTACCTTAAAAAATGTAAAATCAGGAGACAATGTTTCTTTCTCATTTTTGGGATTTAAAACAGAAACCATTGCTTACACTAATCAACAGAACATTTCAGTTTCTTTACAACAAGACGGACAAGGAATTGAAGAGGTAGTTGTAGTAGGTTACGGTAAAGTTAAGAAAAAAGACGCTACTGGCGCGGTAACTCAAATTTCTGCTAAAGATTTTAACAAAGGTGCTACACCAACTGTTGAAAATTTATTAAATGGTAGAGTTGCAGGTTTACAAATTAACACAGGAGGTGGGCCAGCAAGTGGTTCAGCTATTAGAATTAGAGGTGGTGCATCTATTAGTGCAACCAATGATCCTTTAATTGTTGTGGATGGTTTGCCAATTTCTAATGAGTCGCCTTCAGGATCAAGAAACTTTTTAGCTACTCTAGACCCTAATACAGTAGAATCTATCTCTGTATTAAAAGATGCTTCTGCAACTGCTATTTATGGTTCGAGAGCTTCTAATGGTGTAATTATCATTACAACCAAAAAAGGTGGAAAAAAATTGAAAGTAGATTACAATTTCCAATATGGAAGCGGTAAACACTACAGAAAAATTGATGTTTTAAGTTCAGATGAATTTGTAGCTAAAGCACAAGAATTATATCCTGCACAAGTTGGAACTCTTGGAGTGCCTTCTGGAATTGCAGATAATCCTGCTACGCCAAATATCAATGAAAGTAGAACTATTTACAATACTGATTGGCAAGAAGAGATTTTTAAACAAACAGACTATGTTACGAATAACTTAAACTTGAGTGGTAGTTTATTTGATAAAATTCCTGCAAGATTAAGTGTTGGAAATACCTACCAAGAAGGTTTGATCATGACAGATAAATTTAACAGAAATACTGCAGGTTTAAATTTAAGCCCAAGTTTATTTAATGATCATTTGAAATTAACTTTAAACGCTAACATTTCTAACGAAAAAAATAATTTTGCTAGAACGCCAATTGGAAGCGCAATTAGATTTGATCCAACGAAACCAGTTTATGATGCTAACTCACAATGGGGTGGTTTTTATGAATATACAGCGTCAAATGGAAATTTAACACCGTTAGCACCTAGAAATCCAGTTGCGGAAATTATGCAAAGTTCAAGTGCTAGTAAAGTAAACCGTATATTAGGTAACTTCCAATTAGATTATAAATTCCATTTTTTACCTGAATTAAGAGCAGTTGTAAACCTTGGATATGATCAATCTAAAGGAGAAGGAACTCCAACGGTTGCAAGAAATTCAGCTGTATCAGACGGAAATGGCGGTAATGCATTAACTGATAAATTTGGAGAGCGATCTAACTATACTTCTTCTTTCACAAATAAATTATTAGATGGTTATTTTGTATATAACAAAAAATTCGGACAATTAGATTTTGAAGGAACAGCAGGTTATTCGTACCAAAAATTTGAGGAGGAAAGATTTAATTCTGGAAATGTATTAAATCCTACTGCTGATTTTTCTGACTTAGATAGATCAACAGATAGAGTTTTAATTGGATATTTTGCTAGAACAAACTTAACTTATAAAGACAAGTACTTATTAACGTTAACGTATAGAAGAGACGGAACTTCTGTGTTTTCAAAAGAAAATCAGTTTGGTAACTTCCCAGCAGCATCGTTTGCTTGGAAATTAAACAACGAGTTTTTTGCAAATAGCAAAACAATTTCTGACTTAAAACTTAGAGCAGGTTGGGGTATTACCGGACAACAAGATTTAGGAAGAGGAAGAAGAGATTATTTTCAACCACAATATACAACAGGAACACCAGGTTCACAGTATGTATTTGGAACGTCTCCTATTACAGTAGGATTGCCTAGAGATTACAATCCAAATTTAAAATGGGAAGAAACCACAACATATAATGTAGGTTTAGACTATGGTTTATTCAATAACAGAATTTCTGGTTCGATTGAAGGATATTACAAATTATCAGAAGATTTATTATTTAATGCTCCTTTTGCTGACGGTTCTAACTTTTCAAACTTTGGACCACAAAATATCGGAAGTTTAGATATTAAAGGGGTTGAATTCACATTAAATGCTGAAATTGTTAAAAAAGAAAAATTCAATTGGAATGTTAATTTCAATGCTTCTAAATTTGAAAGAAGAATTAAATCCTTAAAAACAGTTAATAATACTCCTACTGGAGGTATTGGTGGTGGAACAGGTGGAAACATTCAAGTGTTTACTGAAGGTTGGACTCCAAATTCATTTTATGTTTTTCAACAATTATATAATCCTGATGGAACTCCAATTGAAGGTGGATTTGCTGACCTAAATGGTGATAATATTATTAATGACAAAGATAAATACATTAGAAGTAATACAGATCCAGATGTACTATTAGGATTTCAATCTATAATGAATGTATATAATTTTGATTTCTCATTTAACTTAAGAGCAAGTATTGGAAACAGAATGTATAACAACGTGGATTCTGGAAATGCATATACTAATAATATGTTTGCTAATTCAATTTTATCAAACGTACCAACAAGTACTTTTGATTCAAACTTTGCAAGCTCAGGGAATAACGTAATTTTCTCTGATTATTATATTGAAAATGCATCTTTCTTAAGAATGGACAACATTACATTAGGATATACATTCCCTAATTGGTTAGAAGGAAAAGCTTCAGTAAGATTAAGCGCAGGCGTTCAAAATGCGTTTGTAATTACTAAATATTCAGGATTAGATCCAGAGGTATTTAGCGGAATTGATAACACAATTTATCCAAGACAAAGACAATTTTTGTTTGGAGTAAACATGAAATTTTAAAAATTGAATTATGAAAAAGATAAAATTTAATTTATTAGTTGTCATTGGTTCTTTTGCGTTATTTACATCTTGTACAGATGATTTAAATATAATGCCAGAAGATGATGATGTATTTTTAACAGAAGCATATTTTAACTCTCCTGCATCCTACAAAACAGGATTAGGTGGTGTTTATGCCAACTTATCGTTAACCGGATTAACTGGTGCTGGGTCGTCTAATATTCAAGGATTAGATGCCGGAACAAGTCAATTTGGACGTTGTTTATGGAATCTACAAAACTTAACTACAGATGAAGTAATTTGGAGTTATGAAAATGACCCAGGATTAGCAGAATTACAAAGAAATACTTGGACAACTAGTAATCCAATTATTTTAGGTATGTTCTCTAGAACTATGGCTCAGGTAGCTTTTTGTAATGAATATTTAAGACAAACAAGTCCGGCAAAATTAAGCGCAAGAGGCGTAACAAATCCTGCATTATTGGCTGATATTTCTTTATATAGAGAAGAAGCAAGAGCTTTAAGAGCGTATGCGTATTATAACTTAATGGATTTATTTGGAAAAGCACCATTTAATACAGAAAATGAAGCGGTAGGTGTAGCAGGTCCTGAATACAGTAGACAACAATTGTTTAACTTTATTGAAACAGAAATGTTAGCTGTTGCTCAAACATTAAAAGCACCAAGAACAAATGAATACGGAAGAGTAGATAAAGCATTCGCATGGATGGTTTTAGCTAAAATGTATTTAAATGCTGAAGTATATATTGG
>JBFYPW010000104.1:0-6470 GCA_041303115.1 Flavobacterium sp. | reverse complement strand
GCTTCACGAGAAATATCTTCATCGTGTGAACCGTTATCCGCTTTAGTTGTTGGTGTGATAATTGGTGTAGGAAATTTATCGTTTTCTTTTAAACCTTCAGGCATTTCGACACCACAAAGCAATCTTTTTCCTGATGCATATTCTCTTGCTGCATGACCTGATAAATAACCACGAATTACCATTTCAACTTTGAATGGTTCACATAAATGTCCAATAGCTACGTTTGGATCTGGAGTAGCAATTAGCCAATTTGGCACAATATCTTCTGTTAATTGCATAAATTTTGTAGCAATTTGATTTAATATTTGTCCTTTGTATGGAATACCTTCTGGTAAAACTACATCAAAAGCAGAAAGTCTATCTGTAGCAATCATTACCAATAAATCGTCATTGATATTGTAAACTTCTCTTACTTTTCCTCTGTAAACAGATTTTTGACCTGTAAAATTAAAATTTGTAGTAGTTATTGTGTTCATATACTGTGTTGTTGTTTTGTTTTGCAAAAGTAGTTTTAAAATCATTTTTTAACAAAAAAAGAGGCGTTTATTTTAACGCCTCAATTCATTTTAATCCGAATTTTCTATACTTTTATAAGCATTAATTACTGCTTTCACCAATCGATGGCGTACAATATCTTTATCGTCAAGATATAAAATTCCAATGCCATCTACATCTTTTAAAACCAAAATGGCTTCTTTTAATCCAGAAATGGTTCTTCTTGGTAAATCTACTTGTCCTGGATCTCCGGTGATAATAAATTTTGCATTTTTTCCCATTCGCGTTAAAAACATTTTCATTTGAGAATGCGTGGTGTTTTGCGCTTCGTCTAAAATCACAAAGGCATTATCCAAAGTTCTTCCACGCATAAATGCCAATGGTGCAATTTGAATAATTCCTTTTAATATATAATCTTCAAGGGTTTGTGGCGGCAACATATCGCGTAAAGCATCATACAAAGGTTGCATATAAGGATCTAATTTTTCCTTCATATCACCAGGTAAAAAACCTAAATTTTCCCCTGCCTCCACAGCCGGACGTGTTAAAATAATACGTTTAACTTGTTTTTCTTTAAGTGCTTTTACAGCAAGAGCTACTCCAGTGTACGTTTTTCCTGTTCCGGCAGGACCTACGGCAAAAACCATATCATTTTTAGCAACAAAATCAACTAATTTTTGTTGATTGGGTGTCATCGCTTTAATTAACTTCCCTCCTAAACCGTGAACTAAAATCTGATCGCCTTTTGGCATTTCTCCCGTTTGTTGTGCATCACCTTCAATAACACGCATAATTACATTGTCATCAATAGTGTTGAAACGAGTAAAATGAGTCATCAAACGACGAAAGCGTTTTTCGAATTCATCTAAAACTTCGGCTTCTCCAAAAGCCTTTAAAACGGTACCTCTGGCAACAATTTTTAATTTTGGATAATACTTTTTAATTGTCTCTAAATGACTGTCATGTGCACCCCAAAAATCTTTAGGTGTAATGTTTTCCAATTCAATAATTCTTTCGTTCAAAGGCTTTAATTTTAAATTGTTTTAATTCTGTAAAAAAAAGAGTAATTTTGTATCATTCAAATATAATAAAAACAAGTATTCCATTTATAATTAGTTATAAACAATATAATGTCAATAATTACGCTTACTACAGATTTTGGTTTAAAAGACCACTTTGCCGGAATTTTTAAGGGTAAGATATATTCTTTATTTCCTGAGACAACAATTATTGATATTTCTCATTTAGTAGACAAATTTAATGTTTTGGAAGCTAGTTATTTGTTAACTACTTCTTATTCTCATTTTCCAAAAGGAACAGTTCACATAGTAGCAGTAGACGCTTCAAGAAATGCAGACACTGTTCATATAGCTATATTTTATGATGGACATTATTTTATTGGAGCAGATAATGGCATTTTTGGTGGTTTAATAAATAAAAAAAATCCAGAAAAGATAGTGCAAATATCTATTCATGATAGACTATTAGAAGGTTCCAACGACTTAGATGTTTTTGCAACGGTGGCAACTCATTTGGCAAAAGGTGGTGAAATGACCGTAATTGGCACACCAATGAATGAAATAAAGAAAATGAATATGTTGGTTCCTATTTTGGATCAAAATTTAAAATCTATTCGCGGACATGTTGTATATATTGACGATTTTGGAAATTGTGTTACTAATATTTCGAAAACGTATATAGAAGAAGTAGCAAGAGGAAGACAATATAGTGTACGTTTTTCTGTTTATACAATTAAAAGAGTAAAGAATGATTATTCTGATTTTAAAAATAACAATTCAGCCGATTTAAATGCGATGGCAGGAAATGAAATAGCACTGTTTAATCAAGATGGGTTTTTAGAAATTGCAGTTTACAGAAGCAATCCAAAACGTTCTGGCTCTGCGCATACCTTATTGGGTTTAAAAATGCAGGATGCTGTTATTGTGGAATTTGAATCTTAGGTTTTGGGTATAAGGTTTTGGAATTTGGAATTTGGAATTTGGAATTTGGGATTTGGAATTTGGAATTTGGGATTTGGAATTTAACTATTGGAATTTAAATAATATATATGTTGGTACGAATTGTGAAACTAACCTTTCAAGAAGATAAAATTGCAGATTTTTTAAATAATTTTAATGAAGTTAAACATCAAATAAGAAGTTTTGATGGAAATGAATTTTTAGAATTGTATCAAGACAAACAAGATACACGCATTTTTTTTACTTACAGTTATTGGAAAGACGAATCAGCATTAGAAAAATACAGAAAATCAGCTTTATTTAATGAAGTTTGGAGTTATACAAAAACACTTTTCGCAGACAAACCAGAAGCGTGGAGCTTTGATAAAATAGATACTTTGGAGTAAAATTATATAGCCGCAAATTATGGTGTTTTTCGAAACACAGATTAAAGAAATTATTTAAATTTTTAAAATCTGTGTAATCTGTGTCAAAAAACAAATTAAAGTTTCAAGTCTCAAGTTTATAAATTACTTTTGTCAATATAAAACAAGCATAATATATGAAAGCAGTATTGCTACGTGAAATAAAATCTTTTTTTGGTTCGCCAATTGGCTATTTAGTTATTGCTATTTTTCTTTTGCTAAATGGATTATTTTTATGGGTTTTTGATGGTGATTTTAATATTTTAAATTCTGGATATGCGGATATGAGTCCATTTTTTAAATTAGCGCCTTGGATACTTATTTTCCTAATTCCAGCAGTAACCATGAAAAGTTTCTCTGATGAAAAAAAGCAAGGCACATTAGAAATACTTTTTACCAAACCTTTACGTCTTTGGGAAATTGTTAATGGTAAATTTCTTGGAGCATTTATTTTAATTTTAATTGCCATAGTACCAACACTTTTTTATGTATTTATAGTTTCAAGCTATACAGCAGCTCAAAATAGTTTCGATTATGGCAGTACCATTGGATCCTATTTTGGATTATTATTCTTAATTGGCGCATACACTTCAATCGGGATTTTTACTTCTACCCTTTCAGACAATCAAATAGTAGCTTTTATAATTGCTGTATTTTTATGCTTTTTCTTTTATTTTGGGTTTGATGGATTAGCGAATTTATTTGGTAATTTCAGTGGAATTATCAAAACATTTGGAATGGATTTTCACTTTAAAAGTATGAGTCGTGGTGTGTTAGATACTCGTGATATTATTTACTTTATTAGTATCACTATTTTATTTCTGGCTGGAACTGTTTATCAACTTAAATCGCTTAAATGGTAATGAAAGACGTTCAAAAAAATAGTTTAAAAAAATTAGGGTTTTTAGCAATTGGTTTATTTATTTTAAACTTTGCGAGTTATTATATTTATAAACGTTTCGATGTTACGCAAGACAAAAGATACACACTATCTGAAACCACAAAAAAAATAATTGATGATGTAGATTCTCCTTTAATTATTGATGTGTTTTTAGAAGGTAATTTTCCTGCTGATTTTAAGAAACTACAAACAGAAACGCGTCAGTTATTAGAAGAATTTTCCGCTTACAATTCAAATATTACGTTTCAATTCGTAAATCCAATTGAAAAAGAAGAAGAACGTGTGGAAGTCATGAAAAAATTCTTTGAAAAAGGATTAACACCTATAAACGTAACCGTAGAAGATAAAGGAAAACAAACTCAGGAAGTAGTTTTCCCTTGGGCTATAGCCAATTATGGCGATAAAGGTGCAAAAGTGCAATTATTGAAAAATTTAATGGGCGCTTCAACGGAGAAAAAAGTAGAAAGTTCCGTTCAACATTTAGAATATGCTTTTGCCGAAGCCATTCATAAAATATCAAAAGAAAAACAACGTAAAATTGCCGTTATCAAAGGAAATGGCGAATTAGACGATATATATATTGCCGATTTTTTAAAAACCATTCGTGATAATTACTATATAGGACCTATAACTTTAGATTCTGTGGCGTCACAACCTAAAGAAACATTAAAGGCTTTAAATGTATACGACTTGGCTATTATTGCGAAACCAAAAGAAAAATTTACTGAAGCCGAAAAACAAGTGTTAGATCAATTTATTATGAAAGGCGGAAAAACGCTTTGGTTAGTAGATGGAACTAATGCCGAAATGGAAAATTTATACAATGAATCAGGTTCGACTTTAGTTAGCAATAACGATTTGAATTTAACGGATATGTTTTTCAAATACGGATTCCGAATTAATCCTCAAATGATTAAAGATGAATACGGAACACCCATAAAATTAGCTTCTGGAAAAGAAGGCAGTGAAAGTCAGATGGAAACCTATAATTGGAAAATGGCACCATTTATTTATCCTGCTTCTAAAAAACATCCTATCGTAAAAAATACCGATGGCGTAAAATTTAATTTTTGCTCGCCAATTGAGATATTAAAAACCAATACTAAAACTACCATTTTACTTGAAAGTTCACCATATTCTAAAGTAATTGGAACACCAAGTGTAGTTTCTTTGGAAATGATAGCAGAAGAAACCAGTCCGAAAGACTATGCCAATGGCGGGTTAATTCCTGTAGCAGCTTTATTAGAAGGTTCATTTACTTCTATGTATAACAATCGTGTGTTGCCTTTTAAAGATGGGAAATTTTTATCTAAAAGTGTTCCAACTAAAATGATTGTAATTTCTGATGGAGACGTAATAAAAAATCAAATAGATAAAGGCGCACCAATTGAATTAGGATATGACAAATATACCGGACAATTTTTCGGAAATAAAGAATTTATCCTAAATAGCGTAAATTATCTTTTAGATGATAACGGACTTATTAACATTAGAAGTAAAGATGTAACCTTACCCGTATTAGATAAACAAAGCGTACACGATAATTACAATCAAACACAAATGCTAACAGTAGCGCTACCAATTGTTTTGTTAGCAATATTCGGATTTATATTTACGTATTTAAGAAAGAAAAAATATAAGCATTAGTTGTTAATAAGTATATTTTTAGATTTAATTGTAACCCATTATATTTGTAAAAGAAAAAAAATTAAAAATGATGAATTTTATAGTATCCAGTTCGTATTTATTAAAACAATTACAAGTTTTAGGAAGCGTTATTAATAGTAACAACACCTTACCTATTCTTGATAATTTTTTATTTGAATTAGATAATAATCAATTACACGTTTCGGCTTCCGATTTAGAAACTACTATGTCGGCAAGTTTAGAAATTGAGTCAAACAGTAAAGGAAGTGTTGCTATACCAGCAAAATTATTATTAGATATTTTAAAAACATTTCCAGAACAACCTTTAACGTTTACAGTTGAAGAAAACAATACTGTTGAAATTAGTTCTAATTCTGGTAAATATGCAATTGCATATGCTGCTGGTGAAGAATTTCCAAAAGCAGTAGCTTTAGAAGATCCTTCAACAACTTTAGTTCCTGCTGAAGTATTAGCAACAGCAATTGGAAAAACTATTTTCGCAACTGGTAACGACGATTTACGTCCAGTAATGAGTGGAGTGTTTTTTCAATTTTCTACAGAAGGATTAATTTTTGTGGCTACAGATGCTCATAAATTAGTAAAATATGCTCGTGCAGATGTAAAAGCATCTCAAAGTGCTGAATTTATTATGCCTAAAAAACCTTTAACTATTTTAAAAGGAATTTTAGCCACTTCAGATGCAGAAGTAAAAGTAGAATATAACGATTCAAACGCTACGTATTCATTTGAAAACTACATCTTAACTTGTCGTTTAATCGATGGTAAATATCCTAATTACGAAGCAGTAATTCCAAAAGAAAATCCAAATAAATTAATTTTAAGTCGTGTTACTTTTTTAAATTCGGTTCGTCGTGTAGCTATTTTTGCTAACAAAACTACGCACCAAATTCGTTTAAAAATTGCAGGTACTGAATTAAATATTTCTGCAGAAGATATTGATTATTCAAACAAAGCAGACGAACGTTTAACGTGTGATTACCACGGAGATGATTTACAAATTGGTTTCAACTCTCGTTTTTTAAC
>JBFYPW010000103.1:0-6670 GCA_041303115.1 Flavobacterium sp. | reverse complement strand
GAATTTGGCGGAACCACTCTTTTTAGCGAAGTAACTTTTGCCATTAATGAAAATGATAAAATTGCCCTTATGGGTAAAAATGGCGCAGGAAAATCAACCCTTTTGAAAATAGTTGCAGGCGAAAGCAAAGCCACACGTGGAAGTATTTCTGCTCCAAGTGATGCGGTAATAGCTTATTTGCCTCAGCATTTATTAACTTCAGACAATTGTACGGTAATGGAAGAAGCTTCTAAAGCTTTTGCTGAGGTACTAAATATGAAAAAAGAAATTGACGATATAAATGAGCAATTAACAGTTAGAACGGATTATGAAAGTGATGCGTATATGAAATTAATTGAGCGTGTTTCTGAACTTTCAGAAAAATTTTATGCTATTGAAGAAGTCAATTATGAAGCAGAGGTAGAGAAAGTACTAAAAGGTTTAGGTTTTGAAAGAGAAGATTTTACTCGATTAACTAAAGAATTTTCAGGAGGTTGGAGAATGCGTATTGAATTAGCTAAAATTTTATTAAAAAAACCAGATTTAATTTTGTTAGATGAGCCAACCAATCATATGGATATCGAAAGTATACAGTGGTTGGAAGATTTTTTAATTAATTCGGCAAAAGCTGTAATGGTAATTTCTCACGATAAAACGTTTGTAGACAATATTACAAATCGTACTATTGAAGTTACAATGGGAAAAATTTACGATTACAAAGCCGTATATTCTGAATATTTAGAATTGCGTAAAGACAGAAGAATTCACCAACAAAAAGCCTTTGATGAACAACAAAAATTCATAGCAGATAATCAAGCATTTATTGATCGTTTTCGTGGTACATTTTCTAAAACAGACGCAGTTCAATCTCGTGTTAGAATGTTAGAAAAAATTGTACCCATTGAAGTGGATGAGGTGGATACCTCGGCATTGAAGTTGAAATTCCCACCATCGCCTCGTTCTGGACAATATCCAGTGGTAGTGGAAGGATTATCAAAAAAATACGGCGACCACGTTGTATTTAAAGACGCTAATATGGTTATTGAAAGAGGGCAGAAAGTAGCTTTTGTTGGGAAAAATGGAGAAGGAAAATCTACTATGATAAAAGCCATAATGAAAGAAATTGAATTTGAAGGCAAATTAGAAGTAGGACATAATTCACAGATTGGTTATTTTGCACAAAATCAAGCCTCATTATTAGATGGTGAAATGACAATTTTTGAAACAATAGACCAAATTGCAGTTGGTGATGTTCGTACGAAAATTAAAGATTTATTAGGTGCTTTTATGTTTAAAGGTGATGATATTCAAAAGAAAGTCAAAGTACTTTCTGGTGGGGAAAAAACACGTTTAGCAATGATAAAATTATTATTAGAACCTGTGAATGTTTTAATTCTGGATGAGCCAACCAATCATTTGGATATGAAAACTAAGGATATTATTAAAGATGCTTTACGTGATTTTGACGGCACGTTAATTTTAGTATCACACGATCGTGACTTTTTGGATGGTTTGGCAACAAAAGTTTTCGAATTTGGAAATAAACGTGTTAAAGAACATTTTGAAGATATCAAAGGATTTTTGGCCTACAAGAAAATGGAAAGCTTAAAAGAAATTGAAAAATAGAAATATATTATTTATAAAAAAAAAAGCTCCATTAGGAGCTTTTTTTTTATGCGTTTTTATAATGTTTAAACGGAAATAATAACATCCCAAAACATTCTCCTTGATCTTTTCCAAGATGTTTATGGTGCATTTTGTGTGCGCGTCTTAGTGCACGAGCATATTTGTTATTTGCATTTCTGAATAATTTAAATCGTTGGTGAATAAAAATATCATGAACCAGGAAATACGTTAAACCGTAGGCAAAAATCCCAAGTCCTATCGCTAATCCGATTTCTAATATTCCATTTTGCCATAAGAAGAAAAATGTCATACTTACCACAGCATAAAAGATAAAAAAAGCATCATTTCTTTCAAACCACGAATCGTGGTCTTTTTTGTGATGGTCAGCATGTAAACTCCAAAGGAATCCATGCATAATAAATTTATGAGTAAACCACGCCATAAATTCCATCATAAAAAATGTTATAAGAAACACTACAATATATAACCACATAATTTTTTAATTTAAAGTTTTAATGTTTAAAAATGTATTTAAATTTTTAATGATTAAAGTAAATTTAATCGATATTTTACGTAACAACGCGCTAAAAGTTCGGCTTTTTCATAATCAGGAACTCTAATCCGTGTGTTTTTTATTTCTGTTGAAGGTGTTGTTTTCAATCTTTTCAATAATCGTTTGTAATATCTGTACGCGGTGTATACACCAAATTTAGCTTCAATAGGTAAACGTAAAATTCCTTCGTATGCCATTTTAAAATCAGCTTCAATGTCTTCAATAATTTCTTTTTTTGAAGTTTCTGTTAGTTTATTTAAATCGGTATTTGGAAAATAAGTACGATTTAAACCTTCGAAATCAGCTTTTAAATCTCTCAAGAAATTTACTTTCTGAAAAGCAGAACCTAATTTCATGGCTGATGCTTTTAGTTCTTCATATTTTTTTTCATCACCATTTACAAAAACCATTAAACACATTAATCCAACTACATCGGCACTTCCATAAATATATTCGTGATATTCTTCAGTGGTTTTATATTCTTGTTTTACTAAATCAAGTTTCATACTTTTCATAAACGCATCAATCAAATCTTGACCAATATTGTGTTTATTTACAGTATGTTGAAACGAGTTTAAAATAGGATTTAAACTAATTTTATTTTGAATAGCATCTTCTAATTCGTTTTCAAATTTTTCAAACAAAACTTCTTTGTTATAGTCATGAAAACTATCTACTATTTCATCCGCAAATCGAACAAAGCCATAAATATTATAAATATCTTGTCTAATTGATGGTGCAAGCATTTTCACTGCAGATGAAAAAGAAGTACTGTATGCTTTGGTAACTTTAACGCTACATGCGAAAGAAACGGTATCAAATAATGCCTTCATATTATTGGTATTTTTTTATTAATTGAGCAACTAACTTTCCTGATATTAACGCTGGTGGAACACCAGGTCCAGGTACGGTTAATTGTCCCGTAAAATATAAATTTTTAACTTTTTTACTTTTCAATTTCGGACGTAAAACAGCGGTTTGTAATAATGTATTAGCCATTCCGTATGCATTCCCTTTGTAGGAGTTATACTCTGATTTAAAGTCTTTTACGCAAAAAGATTTTTTAAAGATAATGTTTTTTCTAACATTTTGTTTCGTAATGTGCTCAAATCGACTTATTATTTTTTCAAAATAGATTTCTCTTACTTCTTCAGTATCTTCTAAGTCTGGTGCAATTGGTATTAGAAAAAAACCATTTTCGCAGCCTTCTGGAGCGGTTTCCTTATTTGTTAATGATGTAAAATTAGCATAAAATAAGGGCTCTGAAGGCCATTCTGGATTGTCGTAAATTTCAACAGCATGTTTCTCAAAATCCGAATCAAAAAATAAATTATGATGACACACATTTTCTAATTTCTTATCAAAACCAACATAAAATAATAGGGAAGAAGGCGCAAATGTTTTTTTATCCCAATAGGCTTCAGAATATTGTCTATTATTAATTGGTAATAACGTTTCAGTATGATGGTAGTCTGCTCCTGAAAGCACTACATCTGCTTTTAAAATTTTATTATTTATTTCAATACCTGTAGCAGTATTGTCTTCTACAATAATTTTAGAAATAGCTGCATTAGTGTGATACGTTACGCCCAATTCTTTTCCTAATTGAACCATAGCCTGAACGACATCGAAAAAACCATTTTTTGGTTGCCACGTTCCTAAACCAAAATCGGCATAATTCATAAAACTATAAAATGACGGTGTGTCTGAAGGTTTTGCTCCTAAAAACAATACAGGAAATTCTAAAATTTGTTGTAAGTTTTTGTTTTTTATTTTTTTACGAACATCTCTTTTGATGTTTGAAAAAAATTGGTCAATTTTAAGTGCAGTTTGTGGTGTAATTAATTCTAAAATGCTTTCGCCAGGTCTGTATACTAAATCCTTGATAGCAATTTCGTAATTTTTTTTAGCGTTGTCAATAAATTCGCTTAATTTTTTGCCACTTCCTTTTTCTATTTTTTCAAAATCGGATATAATGGTATTTAAATCCTCAGACACGTCAAAATGCGTGTCGTTTTCAAAAAAAACTCTATAACCTGGATTTAGTTTTTGTAAACTATAATAATCTGAAGGTTTCTTATTGAAATCTGCAAAAAAACTTTCAAAAACATCGGGCATCCAATACCATGATGGACCCATGTCAAATGTAAATCCGTTTGCAGTAAATTGTTGTGCACGACCTCCTAAGCTGGTATTTTTTTCAAATACAGATACATTATTACCTTCTTTAGCTAGATAACAAGCTGCAGCTAATGATGAAAATCCAGATCCTATAATATGTATTGTTTTTGGCATATATGTGTAATTAGTATTTTAATGTAATATTATAGTGTATACAAGAAATCTTTTAAGTTATCTATAGACCTAATGTTTTCAGGTAGTTTAGAATTGTCTAAAGTCTGAGCTTTTCTTCCAAATATTAACAAGTCATTAGTATTGTTTTTTAATATCGTATTCTTAAAAGTTTGAATATAATTTTCAATTTCATCTTCGCTTGGTTCTACGGTTAAGTAGGTGATGTACGTTATTTTTTTAAAGTGGTTATTTAATTCCAATAAGTTCTCAATTGGTAAACTTCTTCCTAAGTATACAGAATGATGTCCTTTTGTAACGATTTCGTGATGGAGAAACAAAAGACCTAAATCGTGAATTTCATTAAATGGTAAGTATAAAATATAGGTTTGATCTGAAACGCTATTTTGTTTAATTTGATATTTCTCAATTTCAATTAATATTTTTTGTTTAATTAAATGAGAAATAAAATGTTCGTGTGCTGGAGTGATGGTGTTTGTTGTCCATAAAACACCTATTTCCTCTAAAAGAGGTATAAATGTTTCAAAAAATACAGCACTAAAAGTTTTCTGACTAAGTAATTCGTTATACGTTTTTACAAAAAGTGGCTGGTCAAAATTTAACATTGCCATTTTAAAGCTACTTAGAACATGATTGTTAACCGTTTTTTCTGTTTGGATTTTAACTACAAACTTTTCAATTTCTGTTTGATTTAGTTTAGAAATTTTAGAAATTTTATAACCAAAATTAGTTAACAAAACTACATTTAATAGTTTTTGAAGATTTTTTAAATCGTACAATCTAATATTAGTATCAGTTCGCATTGGCTCAAGTAAATTATACCTTTTTTCCCAAATACGAATAGTATGTGCTTTAATACCTGAAAGATTTTCCAAGTCTTTAATACTGAATGTAGATTTTATATTGTTCATTTTTTATCTAAAAAGTTTAAACAAAAATACATAAAAAATAGAAACAATTGCAATAAAAAGAAAAAAAATCTTGCAAAGGCAAGATTTTAAAGTGACCACAATGGGATTCGAACCCATACGCCTTGCAGCACCACCCCCTCAAGATGGCGAGTCTACCAATTTCTCCACATGGCCAATAATAAAAAAAGAAGCTAAGCGGTTGCTTAACTTCTTTTTGTGACCCCGCTGGGATTCGAACCCAGGACCCCTACATTAAAAGTGTAATGCTCTACCAGCTGAGCTACAGAGTCGTAGCAATGAAGTTATAATTTTGAATATTTTGAAATATTTTTGTGACCCCGCTGGGATTCGAACCCAGGACCCCTACATTAAAAGTGTAATGCTCTACCAGCTGAGCTACAGAGTCTAAAAAACTATTTCTTCATTGCGGGTGCAAATATATGATGATTTATTTATTTCACAATAGCTTTTATATAATAATTTAATATTTTTTAATATTTTATTTATAACCCCTTAATTAAGAAGAGTTTGATGTCTTTTTGGTTTAATTTTTAATAAAAAATTCATTAAATTATTATACTTTTATAGCCTAAAATTTCAAATTTAATATGAAAATAATTCTTGTTGGCTATATGGCTTCTGGAAAAACTACTATTGGAAAATTACTTTCAGAGTCGTTAGAATTGCCTTTTTATGATTTAGATTCTATTATTGAACAAGAATTTAAAACAACAATTAATGAAATTTTTGTTCAAAAAGGCGAACTTTTTTTTAGAAAAAAAGAAAGAGAAATTTTGGAATCATTTTTAGCTACTACAGATAGTTATATTTTGGCTTTAGGTGGAGGTACACCTTGTTATTATGATAATTTTAATTTGTATCAGAATCAGGAAATAAGGAGTTTTTATTTGAAAGCATCCGTTTCTTCTTTATTAGAACGTTTGAAAATACAAAAAAATACGCGACCAATAGTAGCTAATTTAAATGATGATGCGCTAAATGAATTTGTAGCAAAACATTTATTTGAACGTAATTATTTTTACAACCAAGTCCAAACAATAATTACTGTTGATAATAAAAACGAACAGGAAATTGTTTCAGAAATTCTTTCTAAATTAGCTTAAATACACATAAGAATTTTGTTCTTCGAAAACTACTTGAACGTGTTCCTGTAATGAAGTAGATAAAGATAATCCTTTAAAATCGGCTTTTACAGGGTATTTTTTATGATTTCTATCAATTAAAACGGCAGTTTTAAATTTATTCAAGGGAACGTTTAGGAAATGTT
>JBFYPW010000102.1:0-6716 GCA_041303115.1 Flavobacterium sp. | reverse complement strand
GGTGTAATGGACAAAAAGTAGGCTGAAATTTAGAACTTATGTTCAAGTGGACAAAAAGTAGGCTGTTTTTTTTCTAATTTTTTCAAATCGTATTTTCTTATTTTGTACATTTCTCTTGTCAAAAGAAACAGAATCAAGCTCTGCTGGAGAGCAACTTGCTAGGGATATTTTGATGAACGATAAAATATCATATCGGTGAGTTTTCAATTTAGACTCACCGATATTTTAGAGTTCCTATGCCTTAAAAAACTCATCAATAAATTTCTTCTTTCGTTCTACTGTTAAGCCGTTGTGATTCCTAAGTTTATTTTTCAAATTGGAGAAGTGTCCATCGATTGAATTGGTTGTATTAGGTATTTTAAGATCTAAATTATCATACCATGTAAACAGCCATGGTAGGTTAGTTTTTAAACTTCGATATGCACTTCTTAGTTTTTTATGAACATATCTATTTTTGCCTTTTTCATCAATTTTACGCTCATTTAAGAAACTTTCCCATTTCGTAAACCAATTATTCAACCCTCCTATAAAACTTTCTTTATCCGTACATTTTAATAGTAGAGTAAGCTCCCATAATTCTTTACTGGCCTGCATTTTAGGATTCTTTGTGAGGTATCTTCTTACAATTGCTGCTTGATGAAAATTACACATTTGAACTGGAACATCTGGAAGTATTGATAATAATCCTTTTCTTCCATCACAAATTACTGACTGTATCCGAATACCTCGTCGAGTAATTTCTGAAAGTCCTTCTATGTACAATAAATTTGTTTCCTGTTTAACGTATTTTTTAAATAAGATAATACCAGATAAACTATCTTTAAAAACCATCACTCCAAAACTACGACCAAAATAAGTTGTATCCATTAATACATTTACAACACGCGGAAAGTTCGTTTCTTTTTTAGTAATTACAACATCAATTTTACGTTGAATGGTCTTTTTTGAGCAACCATATTTTAACGATAATTGCGAATATGTTTGTTTACCAGTGATATATTCATCCCAAATTTTTTCCGGATTTAATCGATTTCCTCCAACAAATTGTTTGCCACAAGCATAACATTTGTATAGTTGTTTGCCACTCTTTTTACCATTTTTCTTGGTGATTGTAGAGTTGCAATAAAAGCAGTTTTTTTATTCAAAGTATTTGATTTGCCTCAAAGCTAGTAAACATATAGCTTATAGAAGTTTTCAGCCTACTTTTTGTCCATTAGCCCAAAAATTAAAAAGGGACCCGAAAGTCCCTAAAGTATTATTCCCAATAATTTCAATTAAAATTGATATTAAATTGGAATTATTAATGCTGGTGTCCGTGTTCTCCATGAACGTGACCATGGGAAACTTCTTCTTCAGACGCTTCTCTCACGTCAATAATTTCACCTTCAAAATGTAAATCAATACCTGCTAACGGATGGTTGAAATCCATTTTTACAAATTCCTCATTGATATCCAATACAGTACCTAATAATTGGTGACCCTCATTGTCTGACATTGGCACTTTTGCACCAACATAAATTTCTTCTGTGTTCACTTTTCCATCTTCCATAAAGAAAACATCTAAAGGAATCATCGCAACTTGCTCGTCGGATGGAGTACCATACGCATTTTCACTTTCGATTGCAAAAGCAAACGTATCTCCAACTGTTTTTCCTGAAATATTTACTTCAAAATCTGGAATAATGGATTCTACTCCAAATAAAAAAACCATTGGGTGTTCAGCCGTTGTTTCTTCAATTTTTTCACCTGTTTTGTGGTTTGTCAACTTGTAATTCAAGGAAACAACTTTGTTTGCTTCAATTTTCATAAATCGTTTTTTAAAAATTTCATTAAAATTACGAAAGATATTGTTTAAGACAAAAGACTTTTAGAGGAAAGACTAAAAGACATAAGACAAAAGACTATTAGACGAAAGGTTTTAGATGCTTTCAATTAGATTTACTTTCTCCATAAATTTTGCGTGTAATTCTTCATCCAAAATACCTTCTGTTTCGGAGAAATTCTGATGGTACTGCGGTAAGGTAAATACAGAGGAGATAACTGCTCCATGTCTCGGGAAACGATCTATGGCATGCTCCAACACTCCTACTCCACCTCTTGGACCTGGTGCTGTGGATAATAAAAACAACTTTTTACCTTCAAACATTTTTAAATTGACACGCGAAACCCAATCAAATAGATTCTTAAATACCACGGCATAACTTCCATTATGCTCTGCAAAAGAGATTATAATCAAATCGGATTCTTCCAATTTTTGGTGAAATAATACTGCATTTTCTGGCAAACCTTCTTCTGTTTCCATATCCACCGAATAGATTGGCAGAGGATAATCATTTAAATCCAATACTTCCAATGCAGTACTATTAAACTGATTTGCAGCAAAACGTGCAAACTCTTTATTGATCGATTTCTTACTATTCGATGCTCCAAATGCTACTATCTTCATACTATTATTTTTATTTCGTTTCTCAAATCTCTTAAATCCTCACTTAGAATCCTGAGCTTGTCGAAGGACGTCTCTCTTAAGTCGTCACTTAGAATCCTGAGCTTGTCGAAGGACGTCACTCACTTCACCCACATCAACTTTTCCTTCTCCACTTTCATTTTCAAAAATCCGAAAACAACTGTACATAAATTACCTTGTATTTCATCTACCGTTCCGGATTGCTTGGTTTCAATTAATTTTACGGTAGAACCAATCGCTATTTTTTCTTGTAAATATGGATCTTTTTTTACTTCTACTACTTTCTGTTTTTTTGTTTTTTTAACCGGAACACCAACTGTCGCTTTTAACGTTTCAAGGCGTCTGGCTTCTTCCGACTTCGATTTCTCTACCGAAATGTATTTCTTGATTTCCTCCATTAACGGAAGATTAATGTCTTTTTTACGACTTTTCGTCACGTACCTTCCTATAAACTGTTGAAACTTTTTCCCAAGCACAATAAAGGAATTGTTGGTAGCAACATTCTCTTGCATGGCTTTGTATTTTTCGTCGTACCTTCTTTTTTGTTCTTCGAAATGTACTTGCTTTTGTGTAGCGACTTCTTGCGCTTCTATGTGTTCTTTATTTAATTTTTCGAGGTACGTTTTCTCACTTTGCAATTCACTCAACAACTTGTCCATATTGACTTTTTGTTCGTTGACTTTGGACTTCGCCTCTGTAATTAATTCCATGGAAATACCATTCATTTGGGCAACTTCAAACGTAAATGAACTACCCGGTTGACCTACCGAAAAACGATACAAGGGTTCTAATGTTTCTGTATTGAATAACATACACCCATTGATAGCATTCTTCAAGCGATCGGCTTTTAACTTAATACTCGCGTAGTGGGTTGTAATCACCCCAAAACACTTTTTATTATAAAGATGCTCAAAAAACACTTCCGCCAAAGCACCACCTAAATCCGGATCAGAACCAGTACCAAATTCATCCAAAAGCAATAAAGTTCTACGATTAGAAACCTCTAAAAAATATTTCATCCGCTTCAAACGATACGAATAGGTACTTAATTCATTTTCAATCGATTGATTATCGCCAATATCACTCAATATCCGTTGAAAAAAACTCATTTTACTATTTGGATGTACCGGAACTAGCAACCCAGACTGCAGCATTAACTGCATCAATCCAATGGTTTTCAAGGTGATACTTTTACCTCCTGCATTCGGACCAGAAATCACTAGCATGCGAGAAAATTTGTCCAACAAAATCGTTTGCGGAAATGTTTTCTTCCCTAATTGCTGGTTATTTTTCCATAAAATTGGATGTACTGCATCCACCAACTCAATGCATTGTTCTTCTGAAATAGAAGGTAAATCTGCGTTTAAATCAATCGCTAATCGTGTCTTTGCATGGATAAAATCTAATTCAACCAGCAAGGATTGATACCCTTGAATTAAATGTAAATGATGTGAAATATCTGCAGTTAATTGTTTTAATATCCGAAAAATCTCTTTGCGTTCATCGTCAATGAGTAATTCTAATTCATTGTTTAAAGGAATATTAACTTGCGGTTCAATAAACGTTAAACTTCCCGTTTTTGAGGAGCCAACTACCGAACCATGTACTTTTCGCTTATGGGTCGAAACAACGGTTAATACACGTCGCTCATGGATATACGTTTCTTTCGTTTCTCCTAACAATCCTTCTTTGATGAGACGACGCATTTCCCGTTCGAAATTACGATTAATCTGATTTTTTAAGACGTGCATTTGTTGTCGAATCACCATCAACATCGGTGAAGCATTATCGCGAATCGTGCCTTTTGCATCAAACACTTTTTCAATCGTTTCGATAATTTCCTTCGTGTAATAAACAGAATGCGTTAAAGAAACTAAGTGTGGAAATTCTTCCTCGCGTTTATCAAAAAAATGAAGCAAGGCATTCACCAATTCGCTGGCACGGTAAATACGCACCACACCATCTTGGGATAAAACAGCATCTATAATTGGAAGTAAAACCAATTCTTTGGTTAATTCTTCAAATTGTAAACCTGGAAAAGATTCTCCCGTGGTACGAATCGTATGAAACTCCTTTACTTTTTTAAGTTCAGAAGCAATATCACCAAGCAAAACAATAGGTTCCAAATTTTCAAGGCGCTCTTTTGCGGATGGTCCAATAGCGAATTCACTCAACCAACCTTGAATGGTCGTAAACTCTAAATCGTGTAAGGTCTGGTGATCGATTGGTGTCATAGCGTAAAATTAGAAGAAATCTACTAAAAACAGGGTAGAAAAAACTGCTTTTATCCAATTAATTTCTATTTTCACCCTTCAAAAATTACCCTATGAAAATTATCTCTTTTAACGTAAATGGTATTCGAGCAATTGCGCAAAAAAACTTCTTTGAGGATATGGAAAACCAAAATCCAGACATCATTTGTTTACAAGAAACGAAAGCAACTGCCGATCAGGTAAAAGACACGGTGAAAAGTTTATTTGGGTACGAAGTGTATGCCAATGAAGCAGTTAAAAAAGGGTATTCTGGAACAGCAATTATCACCAAACATACACCAATCTCTGTTTCCTATGACATACAAATCGAGGAACATGATCAAGAAGGACGCGTAACATGCGCTGAATTTGAGAAATTCTTTTTAGTAACGGTATACACACCAAATTCAGGAGGTGAGTTGGCACGATTAGGATACCGTCAAACGTGGGATGCTGCGTTCTTAGATTACCTTAAACAATTAGAAGATAAAAAACCGGTTTTGGTATGTGGTGATTTAAATGTTGCCCACAAAGACATTGATTTAGCGCGACCAAAAGCGAATTACAATAAGTTTGCTGGTTTCATGCAAGAAGAAATCGATGGCATGGATAATTACCATAAAGCAGGAATCGTAGATACATTCAGAAATAAATACCCAGAAGTTGTAAAATACACTTGGTGGAGTTACCGTGGTGGCGCACGTGAGAAAAACGTAGGCTGGCGGATTGACTACTTTTTAGCATCCGAAAAGTTACTGCCTCTTGTGGAAGATGCTTTTATTTTAAATGAAGTACATGGTTCGGATCATTGTCCGGTTGGGGTGATTATGAAAGATAATAGCCCTTCGACACATTTCGACAAGCTCAATGGGGACAGCTTAGGGTGAAATTGTAGATTGACAGATTGTGTTAGCTCAGGATGAATTTCTACTATTAATAATTACACAAACATTTGTCTAACGAAAAAAAGTCGCTATCCAACTGTAAACCAAACAATTTTAAATATCTGATTAAAATGGAATTAGGTAAACAATTTCCTTCAATACTAAACTGAATAGCATTGTTGAAATGATATATTACATTCGTAATACTGAAATTATCTATATATAGACAAACAAAACCATTGTGCTCAAGATATTCCAAAAAGCAAGCCGGATTGACTTTCATGCAAAAACAAAATTTTCTTCTTGAATGTGACGAGTAGTAATAAACGCTGATTTTTTGGAGACCTTCTTCTTGATTTTTACACTATTTCGAATTACGAAACCTAAATCTAGCATATGTTTTAAAAAATCATTAAAACTTTTGGATAGTAACCAAAACTTAAAAAAAGACTCAACATGTTGACTAGCAAGTAAATTTATCTTTGTCTCATCTTCCGTGTAAAAATGAATATTTAATTCTGGAACAGAACAATAATAGACACTATCGTCCATTAATTCAAATTGGAGATCAAATCCAAAATTTACATTTTTGATGTTTGTAGAATCAACTTCAATACTTGCTGACCCTTTTTTGAAACAAATCATAAAACAAAGATTTACATATAAAAATAGGAAAAATGATTTTAATAAACAACATGCATCATTAAACTGCACTTGTCACCCTTAGGCTCATCACTTCGTATCTCCACTCCCTAAATAGTCGTCACTCGTCACTTCGAACCCTGAGGCTCTCGAAGGGTGCGTTCCGGATTTTTCTTCACAAACGAACTCCAGGAATTTCCTCCTGCTTTGTTGTGTTCTCCGATTCCTTTGGAGAAATGATGACACACGGCAACACCTAAGCCATCTGTAGCATCCAGATATTTGGGCATGTCCTCAAACTTCAATAAAGTTTGTAGCATAGCTGCTAATTGTTCTTTGGATGCATTTCCATTTCCAGTTACGGATTGTTTAATACGTCGCGGTGAATATTCTTCAAATGGAATGTTATTTTTCAATGCTGCTGCGATTGCTACTCCTTGGGCGCGACCCAATTTCAACATCGACTGCACGTTT
>JBFYPW010000101.1:0-6876 GCA_041303115.1 Flavobacterium sp. | reverse complement strand
ATATTTGATATACTATGTATTGAATAATCCCCAAATTAATCAAAACCGTAAAAAAAACCTCAAAACACCGTAAAATTAATTTTTAGGATTGTTCATATTTGTAATTTAAAAGTATTAATTTAAACTAATTACGTATGAAACAAAAAAGAAAACACCTTTTAAAAAAATTTCTTATCTTTGGTATAGCATTTTTGCTAGCCAGTTGTAGTGAAGAGCTATTTGACGAAGCAATTGAATCGTCAAATAAAAGAGTAATTAAAGAAGTTAGATTTAACGAGTTGTACAAAGACTCTAAATTTAAAAATTTGCTTGAAAAAGTAAGTCATACTTCTAATGCCGCCAGGACGTCCTTTGAAAATCAAAATGGGTTTACAATTTCCGATGGGTTTGTAAAAGTAATAGAAACAGATTCTGTAATTTCTTACACTATGCTTATTGAAAGAGACGTTGTTACAGATACCATTTCTTTTGAAAATTTAGTGATTCAGGAAAACAAGTTTAGTGCTTCTGAAAAAGCATATAGTATTAAATACACACCTACTATTATTGAACCATCTGGAGATGATTCCTTTTATTATGAAGGGTCTGCAGAACTCAAAAATTTGGCTTTTACAGGTTTTAGCAGAGCAGGTGCAAATGCAAATGCGACAGAATCAAATTGCTATGTTGATGTAGTCCAAATATGGTGTTCACAACCCAACACTGGAAGTACACAACATCATGTTGCTCGTTCGGGTTGCTCTATAAGTACACTATATTTTAAGACAGTTAGTGTATATTCTCCTGAAAGTTGTGACAATAATACCAGCGGTACTTCTGGGGGTTCACAAGGTGGTACTGAACCTGGCAATACTGGAGGAGAAATTACTTCGCCTGTAAAGCCTAATCAAGGTTTTGGTGGAAGTGCTAGTACTAATACACCTTGTGGAAATTAAAAAGCGTAGCCGACAGAACACCTAATTTAAAAAGTAAAATTGCAGATTTCAAAAGTCCACAAGTATTGGATTTAGACTTTGAGAAGGGTATGGTATACAATGATAATAATATTAATAATCCTTTGCAAGTTGATGGAAACCCGAATTCCACTTCAATCAATTTTGTAATTTCAGGAGATGGTTCAATGATTATAGTATTGCATTCTCATTTTGACGAACCGCATATGTTACCTACCTTTTCATTTGAGGATTTAAAGGTTTTTAATCAATTGTATCAATATAGAAAATACAACCAAAAACCGCTCGATAAACTAACCCTTATGGTGGTTACTCGTGCAGGTGTATTTGCTATGAGAATTGAAGATGAAGGAACTTTCGCCTCAAATGGGTTTGATCTTTGGACAGATCAAAGTGAAAAATTAAGTGAAGATTTTTACAAAGTTATTTTAGCAAAACAAAATCTAACAGATGAAGATGTAATTATTGAAGTAACCAAAAACTTAGCTAAATATGGTGTTGGTATGTATCAAGCCAATGCCGATTTAAGTAACTGGAGCAAAATTACTGTAGATGCAAATAATAATAAAGTAACCACACCGTGTAACTAAAAAATAAAAAGATGAAAAAAATAATAATTTTAACAGCAATGTTGATTGCCGCAATTTGCAAGGCTCAGACTCCTGAATACACATTAGGCACCGAACTTCCAAATAATATTCCAGACGGGTGTTATATTAAAGACAATAATAATATTTTAGGTAAATTCACCGGCACTTGGGTTTTTAATCAAAACGGAAATTTGTTTACTGTAAATTTAAGTAAAGGTTTAATGGTTCCTATTGCAGATCATTATAGAGATGATATTCAAGGTAATTACAAATATGTTGTAAACAATGCCACAATTGTGAATACAGATAATTTTAGTGGTAATAATTCAAGAATCAAGACGACTTTTTTGAATTTTGGAACTGAAAAAATTGCCTTGTTCTTTTACGACCCAGAAAGACCAAAAATTGGTGCAAGAGTTTTCTTAACCTATTCAAATGTTGGTGGTGTTGAAAAATTACATTGGGAGCTTAAAGTAATGGGCTATTTACCACAATTACCAAATGAGCCACCAGCTCAATTAGATTTTAGAGTACCTAAAGATTGTGTACTTATAAAACAATAAAAATTGTAAATTAATATAGCGGCTTTTGGTAGTAACTGAAAGTCGCTTTTTTGTTTTTATTTTTTTAGAATTTTTTCATCAATAAAATTCGCAATGAAACCTAGTCTCATTCTGAAAAGCATTTTCTTTTCAAAATTCCAGAAGAAAGTAAATTGTCCGAAAAGAAATCCTATAAAAACAAGTAAAATTTGATAAATAGGGAAAATTAATACCAATCGTAAAATACGATATAGCCAATGCGGTTGAAAGGTTTCAGGAATTCCAATAAATGACAGGAAAGGTTTCGCTAGTTGCAATGAACTAAAACCGGTAATAGCAAAAACAATCAAAATGCTTGCTAATTGCAAGTTACTAGAAATATTCCAACGTTTTTTTAACCTATTCATTTTTTAAAATTTACCGGCATAAAGATAAAAAAAAGTCCCGAAAAATCGGGACTAAATTTTATTTTTGGTAAACGTATTTGTTATTTGAATTATTTGTTTTTCAATAAACTAATAATTTGCTCAGCTAATTCTGTACCAATTCTGTCTTGCGCTTCTAAAGTAGCCGCACCAATATGTGGTGTTAATGAAATTTTTGGTTGCATTAATATTTGAATTTCTGGAGTAGGCTCGTTTTCAAAAACATCTAAACCAGCAAATAATACTTTTCCGTTGTCAATAGCCTCAATTAATGCTACTTCGTTAATTACGCCACCACGAGCACAGTTTACAATTCCCACTTCATTTTTCATCATTTCAAATTCGGCTTTGTCTAAAACATAACCGTCTTGTGCTGGTACGTGAAGGGTAATAAAATCAGCTTGTTTTAAAACATCTTCTAAAGGTTCAGTACTAATATCTACATTAATAAATTGTCCGTTGTAAAAGTCCACTCTAATTACGGCTTCGTTAATATATTTATCGGCAGCAATCACTTTCATTCCAATTCCTAAAGCTAATTTCGCCACTGCCTGACCAATTCTACCAAATCCAATAATACCAATTGTTTTTCCTCTAAGTTCTAATCCGTCAGCGTACGCTTTTTTTAATCCATTGAAGTTGGTATCCCCTTCTAAAGGCATATTTCTATTGGCATCATGTAAAAATCGAACGCCAGAAAATAAATGAGCAAAAACCAATTCGGCCACACTTTCAGATGATGATGCTGGTGTATTAATAACGTGAATTCCTTTTGAACGGGCATATTCTACATCTATATTATCCATTCCAACGCCGCCACGACCAATAATTTTTAATCCTGGACAGGCATCAATAATGTCTTGTTTTACTTTTGTAGCACTTCTTACCAAAATTACTTGTACATCATTTGTATTGATGTAATTGGCTACTTGTTCTTGTGCCACTTTTGTAGTGATGACTTCAAATCCTGCTTTTTCTAATGTAGTGATACCACTTTTTGAAATTCCGTCGTTTGCTAATACTTTCATATTTTTTTTATTAAAAGATTGAAAAATTAAAGGATTCAATCAAGGGATAAATTATTTTTTATTTTATAGTTTCTCCAATTCTTTCATTACATCTACCAATACTTGAACACTCTCCAATGGAAGTGCGTTGTACATAGAAGCACGATAGCCTCCAACAGAACGGTGCCCAGTCAATCCTGATATTCCTGCGGCTTTCCATATCGCATCAAATTTTTCAGTTAGGCTTTCGTCTGTTAAAACAAATGTAGCGTTCATATTACTTCTATCTTCAACTTCGGCAGTACCTTTAAATAATGGATTTCTGTCAATTTCTGTATATAATAAGGCTGCTTTTTGTTCGTTTATTTTTTCAATTGCTGCAATTCCGCCTAAATTTTTCAACCATTGTAAGGTTAATAAGGAAGCATAAACAGGAAACACAGGCGGCGTATTGTACATACTTTCTGCCTTAATATGTTTTTCATAATCCAACATACTTGGAATGTAACGTCCTGTTTTGCCTAAGATTTCTTCTTTTACAACTACCAGTGTAGTTCCAGCTGGCCCCATATTTTTTTGTGCTCCAGCATAAATGATATCAAATTGCGAAAAATCTAATGTTCTTGAAAAAATATCCGAACTCATATCGCAAACCACAGGTACATTTGTTTTCGGAAATGATTTCATTTGTGTTCCAAAAATGGTATTATTACTTGTACAATGAAAATAGCTTGCATCAGTTGGAATTTCTATGTTTTTTGGAATATAATTATAATTGGCTTCTTTTGAAGAACCAACAACTAAGGTTTCCCCGAAATTTTTGGCTTCTTTAATAGCGTTGTTCGCCCAAGTTCCTGTATCTAAATACGCTGCTTTTCCGTCAGATTTCATTAAGTTGTAAGGAACCATTAAGAATTCTAAACTTGCACCACCTGCTAAAAACAACGCTTGATATCCTTTATTTTCTAAACCCAAAAGTTCTAAAACTAAAGCTCGTGCATCATCCATAACAGCCACAAAATCTTTACTTCTGTGCGATATTTCTAATAAAGATAAATCGGAATTATTAAAATTTAAAATGGCTTGAGCTGATTTTTCAAATACTTCTTGTGGCAAAATACAAGGTCCTGCGCTATAATTGTGTTTTTTCATGATGTTGGTTGTAGTTTGGTGCAAATTTCAGGTTTTTAGAAAATCTGCCCAAAATTAAATTTACGATATAGAAACGACTTATTAACAATATCGATTTCGAAAACAATTACTTTTCTTTTTTCGAGGCCTTTCTATTTGAATTTACTTTTGCTTCCAAATTAAATTTGGGTTGGTGTTTATTTACCTCTTTTTCTTTTTGAGTTTTAATTATGGCACTAATTTTTGAAACAGCCATTTTATAAATTATTTAGAAAATCTAAAGTATCTACATTGTCGGCGTAGTCCCATAAATTTGGTTTTTGAGTGTTTCCAAAATAGACTGAATTTTCAATAATTCCATTAGAAACTACACATTGAATCATTTCGGCATCTTTTTGTATACGTGCTTTTACTTCGTTTACATCTTCGTAATATTCATAAAACACAGAAGAAATAGGTGAGGCGTGGCTGGTGTCTTCCTTTATCGTTAAAAATTCATTGTCTAATAATTGAAAATTACTCATTAAAAAAACCGCTTTATTATAATCGTAATTATTAGCATATTTTTCGTAATAAATTACGTCTTTTTGAGCATACATTCCATTAAAAAACGCATCGAAATTATAATTTTTCGGCACAAAGATTTTAGACACATTTCGGCAACCTAATCCAAAATATCTAAAAACATCTTCACTTAACAAAGTCATTTCTTCAGCAGTTTCATTTCCAGTCAAAACTGCGACAGAATTTCTGCTTTTTCTAATGATAGAAGGTTTGTTTTTAAAATAATATTCAAAATATCTTGCGGTATTGTTGCTTCCAGTAGCAATAACGGCATCGTAATTTTCTAATTTTCCTTCAACAAACGTTATTTTTTCATTAAATCGATTATCCAACGAAATTAAATATTTGGCTAAAAATTTAATTAAATAATCGTCTTTACTTGATGTTTTAACTAATACATTATTTCCTGAAATTAAAACGGATAAAAAATCGTGAAAACCTACTAACGGAATATTTCCTGCTAAAATTAAACCTACGTTTTTTGGTTCTTTTTCAATAAAATTGTACGCAGAAAGCCACTGATTTAAGTTGTTTTCAGTTAAAGCATCAGACCAACTTGAAATGCTAAAATGTACATTTTCAGGTGTAAACCAATTATTGTGTGATTGCGATAAGGCAATTAAATCTACAAACGAGTTAAAAAACAAATCATTATATTTTACTTGCTCATTTTGTTGATTATTCTCTAAAGAAAATTGACTTAAAAACTTTCCCAATTCAACAAAATTATTTTTTATTTCAATTTGTAACATATGTAACTTGTTTATATTTAGTTTACGTTGTATTTTTGCACAAAGTTACGAAGTAAAAAGCAGATTTTATAAACTTCTAAACTTTAAACTTTTAAACAAAAGGAATAATGGCAATTATAATAACAGACGAATGTATTAATTGTGGGGCTTGTGAACCAGAATGTCCAAATACTGCAATATATGAAGGTGCGGATGATTGGCGTTGGAAAGACGGTACCAAACTTTCAGGAAAAATAATTTTACCAGACGGAACAGAAATTGATGCAGATGCGGCACAAACGCCAGTTTCTGATGATTTATATTACATTGTTCCAGGAAAGTGTACCGAATGTAAAGGATTCCACGATGAACCTCAATGTGCGGCTGTTTGTCCTGTTGATTGTTGTGTGCCAGACGACAATCACGTAGAAAGTGAAGAAACGCTTTTAAACAGACAAGCATTTTTGCATAACGAATAATACCTTAAACCCCAAAGTGGCGTTTTTGATAGTAAAATAATAATAAATTGAACCGATGTGAAGTCCCCTTCGGGGATTTAGGGGCTTTAAAATATGAAAGCAGGAATTGTAGGCTTACCAAATGTTGGAAAATCAACGTTATTTAATTGTTTATCAAACGCAAAAGCACAAAGTGCTAATTTTCCGTTTTGTACTATCGAGCCAAATATTGGTGTAGTAAATGTACCAGATCCAAGAATCAATCGTTTAGAAGAATTGGTAAAACCAGAACGTGTTCAAATGGCTACTGTTGATATTGTTGATATTGCAGGTTTAGTTAAAGGTGCTAGTAAAGGAGAAGGATTGGGAAATCAGTTTTTAGGAAATATTAGAGAATGTAACGCCATTATTCACGTGTTACGTTGTTTTGATAATGACAATATTGTTCACGTAGATGGAAATGTAAACCCAATTC
>JBFYPW010000100.1:0-7128 GCA_041303115.1 Flavobacterium sp. | reverse complement strand
AAACAGAAATGTTAGCTGTTGCTCAAACATTAAAAGCACCAAGAACAAATGAATACGGAAGAGTAGATAAAGCATTCGCATGGATGGTTTTAGCTAAAATGTATTTAAATGCTGAAGTATATATTGGGCAAAACAAATATGACCAATGTGTTACGATGTGTAATAACGTAATTGGTGGAGGTTATACATTAGAAGCGAACTACTTACACAACTTTACAGCTGACAATCATACTTCAACTGAAATGATTTTCACATTACAGTCTGATGGAATAGTTACTCAAAATTACGGGCCTACTACAGTTATTCTTAACGGACAAGTTGGTTCTGTAGAAAATAACGGTTCAACATTTGGTGTTGGTGGCTGGGGAGGCGCACTTCGTTTAAGAAAACAATTTGTTCAAAAATTTGCAGGAAGTAGTTTCTCAACCGATGAAAGAAATACTATTATTTCAGGTTCTAGACCAATTGAAATTACAAACATTGCACTTCAAGGTCAAGGATTTGTATTAGGTAAATTTTCAAATAAAACGTCTACAGGTGTAGCAGGTGCTAATCAGACTTTTGTGGATACTGATTTCCCTCTATTCAGATTAAGTGATGTGTATTTAATGTATGCTGAATGTGCTAAAAGAGGCGCTACAAACGCAACAATGACTCAAGCAGTTACTTATGTAAATAATTTAAGAGAAAGAGCTAACAACAATACAGCAAATAATATTAGTCAAACTGACTTGACTCTAGATTTTATTTTAGATGAGCGCTCAAGAGAATTACATTGGGAAGGACACAGAAGACAAGATTTAATTCGTTTCAATAAATATGTTGGCGGAAGTTATAACTGGACTTGGAAAGGAAATAGTTCAAGCGGAGTAGCTATTTCTAATCACTTCAAAGTGTTCCCTATTCCATCAACTAGTTTAGCATCAAATCCTAATTTAACACAAAACACAGGTTATTAATCAATATAAATTTAATAGTTATGAAAAATATTTTTAAATCAATTTTAACAGTCGCTTTATTTGCTGGATTATCTTCTTGTGAAGAAGAAAGCAACTTGGCTTACATACAGCCAGCAGCAAATGCATCATTTCAAATCATTACACCAACAAGTGGTGAAGGTGCCATTTTAAGCGCAACAGCTTTAAACAATCCTGCAATTTCATTAACATGGGATCAAGCTCAATATACTACACCAGCAAGTGTTACGTATACTGTTCAATTAGCACCAAATGGTTCTGATTTTTCTAATGCACAAGATTTATCAACGACTACAAATAGAAATGTAACAATTACAGCGGGTCAATTAAACGTTCCTGCATTAACTGCAGGCGCTGTGCCGTTTGTTTCTACTCCATTAGATTTCAGAATTAAAGCTACAGTAGCAGGACAATTACCATTATATTCTAATGTAATTACCTATAATGTAACTGCTTTTGGTTGTTTAGGTCAATTTGCTGTTGGAGCTGGAATACCTTCTGCTGGATGGGGATGGAATACACCTGCAAATTTAATTTGCGATAATAACGTATTAACTATGAGAGTTGGATTAATTAATGATACATTCCGTTTCTTTACACAAAGTGGTAACTGGGGTTCTGGAAGAAACTATCCATACTACAGTGGCTTAGGATACAAAATTGTAAGTGTATTAATAAATGCTAATGACGGCGATAGTAACTTCAGATTTACAGGAACTCCTGGTACTTACAGAGTAAAAATTGATGAAAATACTAAAACTATTGGTATTGCAAAAAGTACGGTAACAACAGGTATTGAACCAAGTTCGTTTTGGTTAGTTGGAGCTGCAACTCCAGGTGGATGGTCATGGACTGGAAATAACGAAACTGAATTACCAGTTGTATCTAATAACATTTACGAAGTACCTGTTAGATTAACTAATAATGATACTTTTAGAGTATGGGAAGCTAATGATGGTGGAGACAGTTGGGGAACTACAAATAGAAATTTCCCTTGGTATGTTTCTAATGGATACACCATTGACTCAGAATTAATTAATGCAGCTGATGGTGATAGTAATTTTAGATATGTTGGTCCAACAGGAGTAAGATTGGTAAAAATTAATACTACTACTAAAGTTATATCTGTAGATTAATTTTAATAATAAAAAGAAAATGAGCTATATGAAATTCATATAGCTCATTTTTATTTAAAAAATCGAATATATTAGTAAATAAAAGTTTTTAATAGAATAAATAAAACTTAAAAATGAAAAAAATTACAATTATAATAGCTATGTTGTTTGTCCCATTTATTTTTGCACAACAGCAAACAGTAACGTATTCGATAAATCCTTCAACCTTTGAAGACAATCAATCCATTACCATAACCATTAATGGAAATTCTATAAATGAATCTACCTGGGCATCTGGGAATAATTTATATTTGTGGGCTTGGTCGTTTGATACCAATGATATCAATATTTTAGATTGTCCAACTAATGGAACATGGTCTGATTCAAATGAAACAAATAAATTAGTTTATAACTCAGGAACAGACACCTACACCTATACGCTTACGCCAAATGCATTTTATAACCGATTTACAGGAATTGGAAAAATTGGTTTTCTTGTAAAGGCAAAAAACGGAACTGGAGATAAAAAATCTCAAGATATAACATCAGAAGTTGGTGCATTTAATTTTAATATAGCAACTCCTTTAAATTTAAATACCATATTAAATTCTGGTGGAAGCATATTTATTTCTGCCAATCATACAAACGGAGCAGCAAATTATGTATTAAAAGCAAATGGAACAACTATTAATACTTTAAATGCCGCAGCAACAAGCTATAGCTATACCGCATCAAATATTACAACAAACACAAATTTTACTTTAGAAGTTACACAAGGAACTATTACATTGAGTAAATCGTTTAGTGTGATTGTGTCGCCTTCTGTTGTTCCTTCAGCTTTATTACCAACAGGATTAGAAATTGGTATAAATTATAATAGTACAGATGCTACAAAAGCCACATTGGTTTTAGAAGCGCCAGGAAAAGATTTTATATATGTTGCAGGAAGTTTCAACAATTGGGTACCTACTGCATCGCACTTAATGAAAAAAAATACAACAGGGAGTAAATTTTGGTTAGAATTAACCGGACTTACACCAGGTCAAATATATACATATCAATATTGGGTAGTAGACCAAACTCCAACAACTAATTCACCAAATTTAGTAAAAACTGCAGATCCTTGTTCCACTTTGGTATTATCACCTTATGATGACCAATGGATACCTGCATCAACATATCCAAACTTGCCAGCTTATCCTGTAGGTCAAGAAAGGGAGGTAACCGTGCTTCAAACAGGCAAAATACCTTATAATTGGCAAAATACAAACTTTACAAAACCAAATAAGGACAAATTAATAATTTATGAGGTACTTGTAAGAGATTTTGATTCTGATAGTAATTATCAGGACCTAATTGATAAAATTGATTATTTTAAAAACTTAGGAATCAATGCTATCGAATTAATGCCTAATATGGAATTTGAAGGAAATGAAAGTTGGGGATATAATACTTCATTTCACATGGCTTTAGATAAATTTTATGGTACTGAAAATAAATTCAAAGAATTTGTTGATATATGTCACCAAAACGGAATAGCTGTAATTCTAGACATCGCCTTCAATCATGCCTTTGGAAGAAATCCGTTGATTAGAATGTGGATGAATGACACTAATTCTAGTGTACAAGATGGTTGGGGACCACCAAACACGGATAACCCTTATTTTAACACCGTTGCGCTTCATAGTTATAGTGTAGGAGAAGATTTTAATCATACCAGTAATTTTACACGTGAATACGTAAATAGAACGCTTAAACATTGGATAACTGAATTTAAAATTGATGGCTTCCGCTGGGATTTAACCAAAGGTTTTACTCAAAATTGTACAAGTACTAATGAGTCGTGTACTAATGGTTATCAAGCAGATCGTGTAGAAGTTTTAAAATTATATGCTGATTATTCATGGTCGCTAGATCCAAATCATTATGTGATTTTTGAACATTTAGGTTCTGATTTTGAAGAACAACAATGGGCAAATTACAGATTATCTGAAGGCAAAGGAATTATGATGTGGGGTGAAATGTTTACACAATACAAAGAGCTTGCAATGGGATATTCTAATACCAATGGAAACATTAATAGAATGGGACACGTGAGTAGAGGATTTACAGGTAAGCGTTTAATTGGTTACCCTGAAAGTCACGATAAAGACCGATTAATGTATGAAGCAAAAACATATGGAAATAATTCTGGTACAAGTCCAGTCTTTAATAACGAAACCAATACGATAAATAGAATGTCTGCATTAGGTGCAATTAGCATGTTAATTCCTGGTCCAAAAATGATTTGGCATTTTCAAGAATTAGGAATGGATGATTCGATTTATACTTGTGAAAACGGTTCTGTTAACAGTGAAAATGATGCTACTCCAGGAAATTGTAAATTAGATACAAAACCACAACCACAATGGGTAGAAAACTGGTTAACAACAAGCCCGAGAAGTACGATTTACTCTAATTTTATTAAATTTACAAAACTTAAAAAAGGAGAAGCTGTTTTTAGTGGAGAGTATGCAATTGCTCCAGATGGGTCTGATAACTTAAAACAAAGGATTTATATTTATGATAATGCTTTGCCTACAACGCAATTAAAAAATGTAGTTATTTTAGCAAATTTGTACACAAGTAACCAAAATATAGTTGCCGATTTTCCATATACCGGAACTTGGTATAATTTAATGGATAACACCACAACAAATGTAACTGCAACTAATATGCAAATTACATTAGGACCTGGTGAATTCAGAATTTTTGGGAATCAAGTTTCTGCAGCATTATCTAATGATAGTTTTGAAGTAATGTCTAAAGTGGAACTGTATCCAAATCCAAGTACGAATGCATTTCAAATTTCTGTAGATGCTAAAAAAGTAGAAATTTATTCGTTAACAGGACAATTAATTCAAACCGAAAATAATTGTGTAGCAAACAAAGAAATAAATATTTCTAACTTAGCAAAAGGGATTTATATTGTAAAAATCACCAATTCAGATGCGATTTCTGTAAGCAAGAAATTCATAAAAGAATAAGAAAAAAATTCAAAATAAAAAAGGTGTCTAAATTTAGACACCTTTTTTTATTCTGTATAATTTATACCAATTCTGGAACAACTAAACGTTCAATAGCATTCCACAATCCTATTCTTTTTTCTAGTGCTTCTTGGGCAACTTGTTCTACATCTTGCCATTTTTTTACATCATCACCACACAAGTAATCAATCATTTTCATAGCCATTGGCCCGTGTTCATCTGCGTCCAACTCAATGTGTCTTTCAAAGTAATAAATTAATTTGGACACATTTGTTTCTGGGAAGTTTGTCTGAAAACTTTTAACTATTTCAGTAAACATATTCGGAATTAAATCTTCGCGACCAAATGTAAAAGCAGAAGCTATTTTATGTGGTTGCCCTGTTTCAATTACAGTAAATGAAAAGTATAAAAAGTCTTTAACTTCTGTAGGTAAATGCGAATTTTTAATAGCTACAAAAACGTTTTTGGTAATAGCTACTTGTTCTAAAAAATCTAAAACGGGTTGAGTAGTAGCGCCGCATTCTTTCATAGCATCTAAATACATTTCAAAATGACTTTGACGCGAACCGTCTAATGCCAAATCAGATTCTTCTGCAACCACAATTTCATTAATTAAATAACGTAATTCTGGATTTGGTGAAGCCGTCCAAGGTATAGAAACAGATGTTAAATGAATTTGTAACCCTTTTAACAAAGACATAAAATCCCAAACCGCATACACATGGTGCGTTAAAAAAACATGTAAATCTTCAATTGTTTGAATTTTTGAGTACAAAGAATGATGTAATAATTCTTGTCTTAATGGTTCAATTTTAGTACTTATAATATTCGTGTTCATCCCGATGTTTTTATATTTCTAATAGTAGCACAAAAGTAAAAATGCTTCTCCAAATAGAGAAGCATTTTATATCAATTTTATTTATTGTTTAATCAATAATTATTTGAAAGCAGGAAAACCAGTTACATCCATTCCTGTTATCAACAAATGAATGTCATGCGTTCCTTCGTAAGTAACAACCGATTCTAAATTCATCATATGACGCATAATAGAATATTCGCCAGTAATTCCCATTCCACCTAACATCTGACGTGCGTCACGAGCTATTGTTAAAGCCATATCCACGTTGTTTCTTTTCGCCATAGAAATTTGAGCAGTTGTTGCTCTTCCTTCATTTCTTAAAACGCCTAATCGCCAAGTTAATAATTGTGCTTTTGTGATTTCTGTAATCATTTCAGCTAATTTTTTTTGTTGTAATTGTGTCGCACCAATTGGTTTGTCAAACTGAATACGTTCTTTGGAATAACGCAAAGCGGTATCATAACAATCCATTGCTGCACCAATCGCGCCCCAAGCAATACCGTAACGTGCTGAATCTAAACACCCTAGCGGTGCTCCAAGTCCAGATTTGTTTGGTAATAAATTTTCTTTTGGCACTTTTACGTTATCAAAAATAAGTTCACCCGTTGCCGAAGCACGTAACGACCATTTATTATGTGTTTCTGGAGTGGTAAACCCTTCCATCCCTCTTTCTACGATTAATCCATGAATTCTGCCTTCCTCATTTTTCGCCCAAACTATAGCAATATCAGCAAAAGGCGCATTTGAAATCCACATTTTAGCACCATTTAAAAGATAATGGTCTCCCATATCTTTAAAATTAGAAGTCATCCCACCTGGATTTGAACCGTGATCAGGTTCCGTTAAACCAAAACAACCAATAAATTCTCCTGTGGCTAATTTTGGCAAATATTTCATTCTCTGTTCTTCGTTTCCGTATTTCCAAATTGGGTACATTACCAATGAAGATTGTACAGAAGAAGTGGAACGTACACCAGAATCGCCTCTTTCAATTTCTTGCATAATTAAACCATATGAAATTTGATCTAATCCCGCACCACCATATTCCACTGGAATGTATGGCCCGAAACCACCAATTTCTCCCAAACCTTTTACAATTTGTTTTGGAAATTCAGCACGTTGCGCATAGTCTTCAATAATAGGAGAAACTT
>JBFYPW010000099.1:0-7199 GCA_041303115.1 Flavobacterium sp. | reverse complement strand
GTGCCACCATCTGCAATTTTATATTTTTTTCTAATTTCTTCAACGGTTAAAGGGAAATTACGAGTTGTAATATTCATTTTCTTACCTTCAAGGTGCTTTTTAAGATTTTCTTTTTTAAACGGAATCACTTCATTAACGCTAAATCTTCTTCCTGGAAAATCTATTAATTCTATATGGGTAAATAAATGCGAATGCGGTTGTAATTTAGAAATATGTAGCGCATCGCACAAATAATCTACACCACCAGATTTAAGTAAAGGCGCATTCGGTTCATATAAAAATTCTTGTGGCAAACTAAAGCGAGCGGGTGAATGTTCACCTAAAATAAAAGTAGTACAATCTGTTTTTTCCTTTTGAATGTTTACGGCATTAAGTTCAATTTCATCATTATATCCTTTTTCTAAAAGCCATAGAATTTCTTTTACTTCGTTTTCAATGGCTACGATATGAATGGATTTTATGTTTTCCAATTCCATACAACCTGCGGTAATATCTAATATTGGTGCAGTTTTAATTAAAATTGACTGACTTTTAGAAAAATACAAACTCAAATTTTCAGGAACATTTGGCAAGCAATCTTTAAGTAAAAACACTTTTCCTTTAACATCACTTCGTCTGCTTGGATCAATATAAATCCAATCGAAAGCATTTTCAGATTGTTCTATTACTTCTGTGCTGTTTTTTGCCAAACAAGTAATGTTTTTTACGTTCAACACATCATAATTATGTTGCACCATTTCTGATAGTTCAACGTTTCTTTCACAATGAATAACACGCTCAAATTTTTTCGAAAAATAATAATCATCCACGCCAAAACCACCAGTTAAGTCTATTAATGAGGTGCCAAAAATTAATTCAGATTTGTATTTGGCAGTTATTTCAGAAGACGTTTGCTCTATGGAAATACTTGGCGGATAGTAAATGTTATCCGTGTTAAACCAAGTTGGAAGTTTGTGTTGCGATTTGTTTTTAGATACGATTTGATTGATAATTTCTTTCCAATCTACTTCAGGAAAAGGGTTTTTAGATAACGCTAATTTTGAAATATTGACTTGTAAGGACTTGTGAATATATTCTTGAATTTCGGCGGAAAGAAGAGATAACTGCATTACAAACCTTTGGTTACTATTTGAATAAAAGTACTTTTAGGATAAAACTCTTTCAGTACTACTTTTAAAGCCGTATAAACCGGAATGGCAATAATCATTCCCAATATTCCTAATAGCGTACCAGAAATTAATGTTACCAAAAATATTTCTAAAGGATGCGAATTCGTGCTTTTAGAAAAAATAATGGGTTGACTAACATTATTATCAATAAGTTGCACAATAAAATAACCAATGATAACATATAATGTGGTGGGCATAACTACCAATTGAAAATCTTCGTGAATGTGCCCCAATATGGTTAAAAACGCCGTCATTACTAAAGCTATTATAGGACCTATGTAAGGTATAATGTTTAAAATAGCGCCTAAAAACGCAATAATAAACGCATTTTCTACACCAAAAATTAATAAAACAATTAAGTACATTACAAATACCAATAATAGCTGTGTTAACAAGCCAATGGTATATTTAGATAGCATATTTTTTATACGCAAAAGCGAAGCTAAAATGCGCCATCTATGGTTCGCAGGTAAAACAGCTCGTAAATTTGTTGTAATTAGTTTTTGATCTTTCAATAAGAAGAAGCAAATAAAAAATATTGAAAAAATAGCCATTCCAAAATTTCCTATGGAACCAATTATCGAATTCAAGATATCTGTAATAAAATTAAAATTAAACGATTGTGTAATCTTCTGAATGTCTATTAATTTTTTATACTGAATGTCATAAGTTTGCAACCAAACATCTACTTGATTGATAAATAATACAGAATTTTTTTCTAACGCCACCATATCAAGCAATGCTAAATTTTTACTCTGACTAACTATTAAAGGCACAAATAATAATAAGATGCCAAACGCTAAAACAATAAACAGCGTTAATGACACGATAATAGCCAAAATAGGAGGAAAGCGTAACTTTTTTTGTAAAAAATCAGAAATAGGTTGCGCCACAAAACTTAATAAAATCGCTACAATAACATAAAGTAGTACCGACGAAATAACTCCAATAATATAGCCCAAAAAAACAATACCCGCAAGAATAAACAGCGTGCGAAGTAAAGCATTAGAAATGTTTTTAGATGTCATTTTGTAATGGGTAATTGAATTAAAAAACAATTAAATTGATGTCTCTATGTTCCAATTGAAACCAATCGGCGATGGATTTATTGGTTAAAATTCCGTGGTAAAAATAGATCCCATTTTTCAATCCTTTATTACAACGAATAGCTGTTTCAATACCACCATCTTCAGCAATGTTTATTAATGTTGGCGTGATAATATTACTAATTGAAATACTTGCTGTTTTAGAATAGCGTGAAGGAATATTCGGTACACAATAATGAATGACATTGTTTTTTATAAAGGTTGGGTGTTCGTGCGTGGTAATTTCTGAAGTTTCAAAACAACCACCCGTATCAATACTTACATCTACAATTACGGCTCCTTTTTTCATATATTCTACCATTGTTTCTGTAACTACAATGGGTGTTCTGTTTTCCCCTTTTAAGGCGCCAATAGCCACATCACATCTACGTAGAGCTTTTAAAAGGGCTTTATCGTGAATGGTAGAGGTAAATATTCTTTGATTTAATGTATTTTGTAATCGTCGTAATTTCGTAATAGAATTGTCAAATACTTTTACGTTAGCCCCTAAGCTTAATGCCGTTCTCACTGCATATTCGGCAACCGTTCCTGCGCCTAAAATAACAACTTCAGTAGGAGGTACGCCTGTTATGTTTCCAAAAAGCAATCCTTTTCCATCATTATTATTAATCATTAATTCGGCTGCAATTAAAACCGAAGCCGTTCCTGCAATTTCACTTAACGATTTTACTGCTGGATACGAACCGTCGCTATCTTTAATAAACTCGAATGCTAATGAAGTGATTTTCTTTTTGGTAAGCGCTTCAAAATATTCTTTTTTCTGTGTTTTTAATTGAATGGCTGAAATCAGAATGGCTTCTAAATTCATCATTTCTATTTCTTCTAAAGTAGGCGGTTCTACTTTTAAAAGTATCGGACAAGAAAATACTTTTTTGGTATCTTGTGTTACTTCTGCGCCAGCATCTGCATATTCTTTATCAGAAAAACTGGCATTTTTACCCGCATCACTTTCAATCATTACACGGTGTCCGTGACTTACCAATGAACTCACCGCATCGGGCGTTAAACAAATACGACGCTCTTGGTAGGAGGTTTCTTTAGGAATCCCTATAAACAATTCACTTTTGTGTTTGCCAACTTCCAATTTTTCTTCTTGCGGAAGCAATTGTTTGGCTGAAAATGGAGTATAGATTGACATACGTGTTTTGATTTTGTAGCCAAATTAAGTAATTTTCTATTAAGTTACAAGCGAGCAGCTAAATAATATAGAAAACCAATGGTTTGAGATGCTGAAACAAGTTTAGAATGAGAGGTTTTGTGGCTTGGCATAGTTACGAACTTCAGAACTGATTATTTTCTATCAAAGATAAAATTTCTTGCGAAATGTAAAAGTGTATTTACTACAAAATTCGCAATCTTGCCAAATGCCTGTTAGCAGCAGGTTATTCTGTTTTTTCGTAATAGTGATTTAAATCCTCACAAAGTATTATTTTAGGGTTTCCAAAAAACATTATTCGATTTATATAGGTTGAAAATCCTGCTTTATTTGAGACTTTTATATGTTCACCATTAATAATTGTCGATGAATAACCTTCTCCATATGATAAGTCAATTTCCGTTCCCCCGAGTGAATGAATTATTTTGTATTTGCCTTTACCATAAAACCGACTTTCAAAAGCGTTATTTTTTTTCAATATCAAAGTGTCAGCTTTATGTGGTATTTCAGCAATAAAATCATCACTAAAGTTCGTATTTGCATATTTTCCAATCAACATTTCTTCACTAAAAAAATTATTGACTATATAAACAATCATCAATAAAAATATTCCTAAAATTACTTTATTTCTCATAATATGTTCTCTGTAGTTAATTGGTGTTGAATCGGCGGTTAACTTGTTGCCAACGTTCCTGCGCTTGGCGAGGTTGCGAGCTTCGGAACCGATTATTTTTATCAAAGATAAAATTTCTTGTGAAATGAAAACGTGAATTTACTATAAAATTCGTCATTTCTTGAAACCGCTGTTGGGCGAGTTTTTTTTTATTTCTTGATAATTTTTTTTGAAGTAATTAATCCATTAGTGTCTGTTATTTTTAGTAAATAATTTCCATCTGATAAATTTTCGAAATTTAGAATTGTTTTATCTTCCAATTTATTTATTGGTATTTCTTCTAATTCTCTCCCGTCAATAGAAAACAATTGCATGTCTTTAATGTTTATTTTAGAATGTACAGTTAAAATATTTTCAACAGGATTGGGGTAGCATTTTATGTAATCTTCATTTTCGGAAAATTCATTAATGGAAAGAGAAGTATTATCCATTTTACAAACAACTGCAATAAAATATGAATCAGTAATATCTTTTGTAATACCTATTGAAAAAATTTCATCATTAGAAGTTGTGATTATTTCATGTGCAATATTTGTAACACCGTTATCAAAATTGGTTGATACATAACCCGAATTAAAAAAACTTGTATTAAATGTTCCGTCAGAATTAACTTTGGTAATATAATAGTACGATTGAATATTTGGATACGGACTACCCGAACTTCCACCTGCAATAATTTTACCATTACTTAAATAACTAACAGTATTAAAATAATCATTTGAATTGTTTAAACTATCAAAAATTCTTATCCCGTTTCCATTAAAATTATTTTCTAAAACTCCATCAGAATTATACTTAACTATAATTGCTTTATTACCGTTCCATCCTCCAGTACCTCCTGAATAAATATTGTATCCTGCTACAATAATTTCACCATTATTGTTTATATCTAAATCTCTATAACAAGCATAATTTTCAGAACCAATATTTGTTATAGTATATCCACCATTTGTTCCAAATGTAGAATCTAAGCTGCCATTTAAATTGTATCTGGAAATTGTTGCGTGTGATTGTGCCTCACCATTGTCATATGAGTAACCTACAAGTGTTATTTTATCATTAAATAGTTTTGCAGAAGTAACAATGTCATAATTATATATTGTAAGATTATTAATGACAACCCCATTATTGCCAAATGTGATGTCAATTGTACCATTTGTATTATATCTTTTTAAGGATTGATTTGTTGTATTGTTATAATCGCAACCAGCTAATAAAATTTTGCCATCATTTTGAATCAATAAAATATACAAACCGGTATTAGTTTCATTTAAAAATCCACTACTTCCAAAGCTACTGTCCAATATTCCATTGGTATTCATCCTAAATATTTTCTTTGTTCCCGAAACAGTTGCAAAACAATATATTAAATTATCAAAATTCGAAAATGTTAATGAAGTTAACCAAGAAATGTTTTCAAAACTACCTGAGGGAATAAAGAAAAATCCATTAGTACCAAAGGTTGTGTCTATTATGCCATTTGGATTTAGTTTGTAGATATAAACATTTCGGTCAAAAAGAGCACCCCATTGATTATAATCACTATTAATTCCAACTAATAGACTACCATCGTTTAATCTTAATAATACATTTCCTCGCGTATTTCTATTGGGAATTTCAATTTTTGAGTATCCATTATTACCAAAACTTGTGTTCCAATTCTGTGCAATTATTTCTTGATTAAGAAATGAAATAATCAATAAGGTAAAAATAATGTTTTTCGTTTTCATTCCTTAAATTTTCTTATATTCATTTTTCTCTAAAATTTCGCTCCAACTCGCTTATATGCGAAACTTTCAATCCACTTTTATTCCAAATTGGAAAGATTGGCGAAAGTTACGTTTCGCATTATTAAAATCAAATATAAAAAAATATTTTGAAATTTTTACAGTGATAACCCTATTTTAATCATTTTTCAATGTCAATTCTCTTTTTCCGTTAGGCAATTGTCTAATTACAATTGAGGCGTGGTCTAAAGGCAATAAATGTGGTATTTTTTCTGGCCATTCAATAAAGCACCAATTACCGGAATAAAAATACTCGTCAATTCCCATATCATACGCTTCTAATTCGTTATTAATACGATACAAATCGAAATGATATAAAGGTTCACCCGTTTCCGATTCATACTCGTTTACTAATGAAAAAGTAGGACTACTTGAATTTCCTGTAACCCCTAATTCTTTAACCAATTCCTTAATTAATGTGGTTTTACCTACACCCATAGTCGCGTGAAACGTAATTACTTTTTTTAAGCTCGGTGTAGCAAGAATTTCTTTAGCTACTTTATTTATGTCTTCTAATGTGAATGTTGCAGTCATTTTTTAGGGTTTAGGGTTAAAGGTTCAGGGTTAAAGGTTTTGGGTTCAGGGTTTATGGTTTAAGGTATACGGTTTTACCTTATACCTTTTACCTCATACCTTTTGCCTTTTACCTCATACCCAAAACCTTTTACCTATTCTACTTCGGATTTAAAATTATACACGGAATAATCATTTCCTCTAATGAAATACCCCCGTGCTGATACGTATTTCTATAATAACTTACATAATGATTAAAGTTGTTTACATAGGCTAAAAAGAAATCGCTTTTGGCAAATATATACGAACTGGTCATATTTATGGTGGGCAAACCTATTTTTTTCGGATCTTTTACAGCGTACACATCTTTGTCTTCATACGTTAAACTTCTACCTGTTTTGTATCGTAAATTTAAACTGGTGTTTTTATCGCCAATCACTTTCGATGGATTTTTGCAATTAATCGTGCCGTGGTCGGTAGTAATAATAAGTTTAAAACCCATTTGTTGTGCTTGCTGAATCATTTCTAACAAAGGCGAGTTTTTAAACCAACTTAACGTTAAAGAACGGTACGCTTTGTCGTTAGACGCCAATTCTTTTACCACATCCATTTCGGTTTTAGCGTGCGATAACATATCTACAAAGTTGTACACAATAGTAGTTAAATCATTGTTTTTACACGATTTAAAGTTATCTACCAACTTCTTACCATCACGTAAATTGGTAATTTTATAGTATTCGCTTTTAATGTTTAAACCCAAACGTTTAAGTTGTTCGTTTAAAAAATCAGCTTCGT